>JAYOZQ010000101.1:0-3147 GCA_038154225.1 Candidatus Pelagibacter sp. | reverse complement strand
CTTTTATACTCTGAATAAGTAGAAAAGCACATTTTTTCAACATTAAATTTTTGAATTATGTTTTTTCTTCCTTCTTTACCTATCGATTGTAACAATGTTTCATCCATAGAAAGAACTTTCAAAATTTTTTTACTTAATGATTTTGCATTGTTAGACTCGAATAAAAAACCAGTTTTTTCGTCAATTATAGTTTCATTAGACCCGCCAATATCGCTTGCAATTATTGGTTTTTCCATTGATTGTGCTTCAACTGCAACTCTTCCAAAAGCCTCTGGCTCGATAGATGCAGATATTACTATATCTGAAACTTTGTAGGCTAAAGCCATGTCATTACAATGATCAATAAATTTAACTTGGTTATTTAATCTGTGTTGTTCTGTAATTCTAATAAGTTTTTTTTTATATAGATCTCTACCTTGATCACTTCCAAGAATTACAGCATAAAAAGCTTCATATCCAAGTTCAATATTAACTAAATTAATTGCTTCTATAAAAACTTCTTGTCCTTTCCATCCTGTTAATCTGCCAGGTAAAAGAATTATTTTTTTATCTTTTTCTATTTGCCATTTTTTTAATAGTTTTTTTTCATCACTATCTAATTTGGTGGTTGGATCAAAATAGTCGACGTTAATTCCTCTGAATATAACTAAAAGTTTTTTTTTAGCATTAAGATATTTTGTATAATTATCTTTAATATGAGAAAAAATAAAATTAGAACCTGCTATGATTAAGTCAGACCTAACCATTACAGAATTATAAAATTTTTTAATTTTATTATTAAAATTATAAGTTCCATGAAAAGTAGTAACAAATTTTCTACCTGTAATTTTAGCTGCTAACAAGCAAGACCAGGCTGGCGCTCTACTCCTTGCATGTACAATTGAAATATTCTTAACGAGTATAATTGCAACTAAAGCTAAAAAATTAATGAATATAATTAAAGGATTTTTACTATGTACAGGAAGTTTTATTATTTTTACTTTTTTTTTATCAATAAATTTAAGAAGTTCTCCTCCACTTGTTACAATAAATGATCCACAATCATTTTCTGGCAAGTAATGAGCAATATCATAACAACCTGTTTCAGCACCTCCGTAACCTAATTTTGGTATAACTTGTAAAACTTTTAAATTAGATGACATTTGATATGATTATATATTATTAGATTAAACATATAAATGATTATGACTTATTTTAGATATTACAGAGTCTCAAAAAGTAAGAAAATAAGATTTGTTTGTAATATTCATAAAGGTGCTCCTTTTATTGTTTTTTTACATGGTTTTATGTCTGATTTAGAAGGAAAAAAACCAAATGCTTTTTTAAAATTTGCTAAACAAAACAAACTGAGTTTTCTAGCACTTGAATATTCTGGACACGGAAAATCATCGGGAAAATTTACAAATGGCAATATTACAAAATGGAGCAACGAAACGTCAGCTCTTATTAAAAAATTTGTGAAGAAAAATGATTTTATTATTGTTGGTTCAAGTATGGGTGCCTGGTTAGCACTTAAACAATTTCAAAAATTTAAAAGTCAAATAAAAGGATTTTTAGGCATAGGCTCTGCTCCTGAATTTTTAGAAAATTTGATGTGGAAAAAGTTCACAAAAAAAATGAAGTCTGAAACTATCCAAAAAGGAATTTTACAATTAAAACACGGTAATTATGAATATCCAATTACTCTACAATTAATAAAAGATGGTAGAAAAAATAAGGTTTTAAACAAAAAAATAAATTCTGAGATAAATGTTACTATGGTTCATGGTCAAAAAGATGAAGTGGTGCCTGTTTCTTATTCAAGAAAAGTTTTAAAAATATTTCAAAAAGCAAAAAAAAAATTAGTTATTATTAATAATGGTGATCACAGTTTATCAAGTCAAAGGTGGCTTAAAATAATAATGAAGGAGTTAAAACTAATTATTTAACTAACTTCTTTAATAAATGGTTTGTTGCTGATTGGATTACTTAACTTGTCTAACATTTCTTTTGGACAAACTTGAATAAAATTCTTTAACTCTTCATCATAATTTTCAATTAACATTTTTGATAAATTGGATCCAGTTTCTTTAAAATGTTCTTGGATTAAATCTTTAAGAAATGTTTTCCAATAATCTGTTTCTATATTTTGCCATACAACAGACTCATCATTAACTTTTTTTTCAAATTCTCCTGATTTATCATAGATAAATGCCATTCCTCCTGTCATCCCTGCTGCAAAGTTATCACCTACATCACCTAAGATTACTACAGTTCCTCCTGTCATATATTCACAACCATTTGAATCACATCCTTCAATTACCGTAGTTGCTCCAGAGTTTCGAACAGCAAATCTTTCTCCTGCCTGTCCAGCTGCAAATAATTTTCCTGATGTTGCACCATATAAAACTGTGTTACCTATAATAGTGTTTTCATTTGAAATTAAATTGCTTTCATCAGATAATTTTATTGAAATTGTTGCCCCTGATAACCCCTTACCTACATAATCGTTAGCATCTCCTTTAAGAACAAGTTTTAATCCTTTGGCTGAAAAAGCACCAAATGATTGTCCTGCTGAACCCTTGAAATTTAATACTAAAAAGTTTTCATTAAGTTTTTCATATCCATATTTTTTATAAAGGTGATGAGATATTCTAGTTCCAACTGCTCTATTCGTATTTTTAATAATGTATTCTTTTTCTATTTTTTCAGAGCTGTCTAAAGATTTTTCAATCTCTGGCCAAATTTCTTGATCAAGTGTATCTGGTACATGGTTTATTTCTTGATTTTCACAATATCTTTTATTGTTACCGTTATCTGCTTGTACAAAAAGTGGGTTCAAATCTAAATCATCAAGATTTGGAGAGGCTTTGCTAACCTGCATTAAAAGATCTGTTCTTCCAATTATATCGTTCAATGATTTAAAACCTATTTTTGCTAAAATTTCCCGTACTTCAGATGCTATAAAAGTGAATAAGTTAACTACTTTGTCTGGGGTGCCTGTAAATTTTTCTCTAAGTTTTTCGTCTTGAGTACAAACACCAACAGGACATGTGTTAGAATGACATTGTCTAACCATGATACATCCCATCGCAACTAACGCAGTAGTTGCCACTCCATACTCTTCTGCTCCCATCATTGCTGCAATAACAACATCTCTTCCTGTTT
>JAYOZQ010000100.1:0-3178 GCA_038154225.1 Candidatus Pelagibacter sp. | reverse complement strand
TATTTTTCATCCAGAAAAAAGAAAGTTTTATGAGCTTGAAAAAATTTGGTCAGAACTAATCCCAAAAGAAAAGGTTATCATATGAAAAAAATTCAATTTTATTTTTTAGTTTTTTTATCCTCTTTTTTTTTTTCATATTCAGTAAATTCAGCTGAAATAGATATTTATAAAAAAATTGATTTATTTGGTGAAGTCCTCGAAAAAATTAACAAACAATATGTAGATGAAATTGATCAGTCTGAAGGTATGGATTCAGCCATTAATGGTCTTCTTCAATCACTTGATCCTTATTCATCTTATATGTCACCAGAGATATTTCAGGAAATGCAAACAGAAACTAGTGGAGAGTTTGGTGGTCTTGGAATTGAAGTAAGTATGGAAGCTGGGGTAGTAAAAGTCATTACTCCTATAGATGATACACCTGCATCGAAAGCAGGAATTAAAGCTGGAGACTATATTGTAAAAATAGACAATGTTCAGGTACAAGGAAAATCATTGAGTGAAGCAGTTGACCTTATGAGAGGTCTTGTCGGTACTGAAATTGAACTTACTGTAAGAAGACGTGGAGAAAAAAAAGCTCTTACATTTAAAATAACAAGGGAAATAATTGAAATTCAATCAGTTAAATCAGACCTTTTAGAAAACAACATTGGTTACATCCGATTAACTTCTTTCAATGATAATAGCAGTGATCAAATAAAAGAAAAAATCAAAAAGTTGAAAGAAAATGAAAACTTAAAAGCATTCATCTTAGATCTAAGAAATAATCCTGGTGGACTATTAACTCAAGCAATAAAAATTTCAGACTTTTTTTTAGATAATGGAGAAATAGTTTCGACAAAAAGTAGAAAAAAATCAGAAAATAGAAAATGGTTTGCTAGAAAGGGAGATATTACTGATGGAAAAACTTTAGTAGTATTGATTAATTATGGTTCTGCCTCAGCATCAGAAATTGTTGCGGGTGCACTTAAAGATCACAAAAGAGCTATATTAATTGGAGAGAATAGTTATGGTAAAGGATCTGTGCAGTCAATTATTCCTTTAAAAAATAAAGGAGCTATAAGATTAACAGTTGCAAAATATTACCTTCCATCTGGAAAATCTATATCTGAAGTTGGCGTAAGACCAGATATCGAAGTAAATGAAGAAGGTGATGATTTTAGAATTAAAACTGATACTGATAATCAATTAAATTACGCAATAAAACTACTTAACGGTTAATATGAATAAGAACTTTAGTGAACTACCCTTGAGAACTGGGGTGGGAATAATTTTGCTAAATAATGAAAATAAAGTTTTCGTAGCAAGACGAATAGATAATGCAAAAAAATTTTGGCAGATGCCACAAGGGGGAGTTGATGAAGGTGAGGATTTTTTAAAAGCAGCTTATAGAGAACTAGAAGAAGAAACTAGTGTAAAAAGTGTTGAATTAATAAAAGAGTTAGATGGTACAATTACCTATGAACTTCCTGATCGTTTATTAGGAATTATTTGGAAAGGTAAATACAAAGGCCAAAAACAAAAATGGTTTTTAATGAAATTTACTGGAGATGAAAAAGAAATTGATATTAAAACTAAAAATCCAGAGTTTTTAGATTGGAAATGGATAGACCTTGATCAAATTACAGAA
The DNA here is from genome assembly GCA_038154225.1 of Candidatus Pelagibacter sp. Classification (GTDB taxonomy): domain Bacteria; phylum Pseudomonadota; class Alphaproteobacteria; order Pelagibacterales; family Pelagibacteraceae; genus Pelagibacter. Next base: position 1,548 of record JAYOZQ010000100.1, on the reverse strand, counting down.
GTAGTAGTCGATTTTAAACTACACGTTTATAAAGAACTTCAAGAAAAAGTTAGAAAAATTATTAATTAAGAGATCTTAATACTTCAATTTTTTGATCAACTAAATATTTTGATTGATCAGAAATATCAGGCTTGCCTGCTTCCTCTTCAGCCAATTTGAGTAAGTCTTGTTGTTTAGACTTATCTAAATCTGTAAGATTGAAAATTGAGCTTGTTAAAATTGATAAATTATTATTTTTAAACTCAACAATCCCATCCTCAACATAATAGTTTTCATCTCCAGATTTAGATAAAATTTTGATAATTCCAGGTTTTAAAAATGAGATAATAGAAATATGATCTTTAAGTATACCCATTTCTCCTTCAAAAGCAGGTACAACAACTTCTGAAACATCCTCTTTAACTAAAAAAGATTTTTCTGGGTTTACTATCTCAATCTTAAACTCTTCACTCATTAAGCAGCAGCTTCCTTGGCCATTTTATCAGCTTTTTCTATTGCCTCTTCTATCGTTCCAACCATATAAAAAGCAGCTTCTGGTAAATGATCATAATCACCTTTACAAATAGCAGCAAAGCCTTTTATTGTTGAATCTAGATCAACTAACTTACCAGGAGAACCAGTAAATACTTCTGCAACAAAGAATGGTTGAGATAAGAATCTTTGTATTTTTCTAGCTCTAGCCACAACTAATTTATCTTCTTCAGATAATTCATCCATACCTAAAATGGCGATAATATCTTGTAAAGATTTATAAGTTTGTAAGATTTTTTGAACTTCTCTAGCAACTCTGTAATGCTCATCACCAACAATTCTTGGGTCCAAAATTCTTGAAGTAGAATCAAGTGGGTCAACCGCAGGATAAATACCTATCTCTGCAATTTGTCTTGAAAGAACGGTAGTTGCATCCAAGTGAGCAAATGAAGTTGCTGGCGCAGGGTCAGTTAAGTCATCAGCTGGTACATAAATAGCTTGTACTGAAGTAATTGATCCTTTGTTAGTAGTTGTAATTCTTTCCTGAAGGTTACCCATATCAGTTGCAAGTGTAGGCTGATATCCAACTGCTGATGGTATTCTTCCCAATAGAGCTGATACCTCAGAACCTGCTTGAGTAAATCTGAAAATATTATCTACGAAGAAAAGAACGTCTTGACCTTCTTGATCTCTAAAATACTCAGCTACAGTTAATCCTGTAAGAGCAACTCTAGCTCTAGCTCCTGGAGGTTCATTCATTTGTCCATAAACTAATGCAGCTTTAGATCCAGCTCCATCTTTTTTGATTACACCTGAGTCTATCATTTCGTGATATAAATCATTTCCTTCTCTAGTTCTTTCTCCAACACCAGCAAAAACTGAAAATCCACCATGTGCTTTTGCAACGTTGTTAATTAATTCCATAATCAAAACTGTTTTTCCAACTCCAGCTCCACCAAATAGACCAATTTTTCCACCTTTTGCATATGGAGCCAACAAATCAATTACTTTAATACCTGTAACCAAGATTTCTGTTTCAGTTGACTGTTCATTAAACTCTGGAGCAGCTCTGTGAAT
>JAYOZQ010000099.1:0-3194 GCA_038154225.1 Candidatus Pelagibacter sp. | reverse complement strand
AACCGGGATACAAGGATTTGCAATCCTCTGCGTAACCATTCCGCCACGTTGCCATCTTGTTTAGCTAATAGCATCAGAAGCCTTTTTATATTAAATATTTCTCATTAGTCTATTAAATAACGATCTAAATTCATTATTGTTAATTTAGATTATTAAATTATAAACTTTACACACCATGAGTAGCGATAAATATATACATTCTGATGTTGAAGATAAGATCTATTCTTATTGGGAAAAAAATGAACTTTTTAAACCAAGAGAAAATTCAAAAAAATTTTAAATTGTAATTCCTCCACCAAATGTAACTGGGAGCCTTCATATGGGCCATGCTCTAAATAATTCAATTCAAGATTTATTAGTTCGATATCACCGTATGAACAACTATGAAACTTTGTGGCAACCTGGAACTGATCATGCTGGTATAGCCACTCAAGCTTTGGTGGAGAGAAAACTTACATCAGAAAAAATTGACAAAAATGAAATTGGTAGAGAAAAATTTATTGAAAAAGTATGGGAATGGAAAGAGCAGTATGGAGACATTATTATCAATCAATTAAAAAAATTAGGATGTTCTTGTGATTGGTCTCGTAATGCCTTTACAATGGATGAAAATCTATCAAAATCAGTAATTAAAGTTTTTGTAGATCTTTATAATAAAGGTTTAATTTATAAAGATAAAAAATTAGTTAACTGGGACACTGTTTTAAAAACTGCAATTTCTGATCTTGAAGTTGACCAAAGAGAAGTAAATTCCAAAATTTATTATATTAAATATCCTATTGATGGAACGGATGATTTTATCACCATTGCAACAACAAGACCTGAAACGATGTTAGGAGATACAGCTATTGCTGTTAATCCAAAAGATGAAAGGTTCACTTCTTTTGTTGGTAAAACAGTTACAATACCAATTGTTGGAAGAAAGATTAATATTATTGAAGATGATTATGCAGATCCTGAACAGGGGACTGGAGCTCTGAAGATTACTCCAGCACATGATTTTAATGACTATGATGTTGGACAAAGAAATAGTCTTGAGATTATCAATATATTTACTGAAGCTGGCAAAATTAATGAAAATGCACCTAAAGATTATATTGGTCTTGATAGATTTGAAGCAAGAAAGAAGATTTTAAAAGAACTTAAGGAAAAAGAATTTTTTGTTAAGGAAGAAAACATTAAAAATAAAGTTCCTTATGGAGATAGATCTAATTCAATTATTGAGCCATTTTTAACTGAACAATGGTTTGCGGATGCAGGAAAATTATCGATAAAAGCTAAAGAAGTTGTTAATTCAAAAAAAACAAATTTCTTTCCTGAAAATTGGTCCAAAACTTATTTTCAATGGATGAACAATATAGAGCCTTGGTGTATATCCAGACAACTTTGGTGGGGACATCAGATACCTGCTTGGTACGGACCTGATAATAAAATCTTTGTGGCTTATAGTGAAGAGGAAGTAAAACAATTTGCTAAAAAGCATTATGGTAAAGATGAAGAATTAATTCGTGATCCAGATGTATTAGATACATGGTTCTCTTCTGGTCTTTGGCCATTTGCAACATTAGGTTGGCCTGACAATAAAGATTACGTTGAAAAGTTTTATCCAACTTCTGTTTTAGTAACTGGCTTTGATATTATATTTTTCTGGGTTGCTAGAATGATTATGTTTGGAACTGAATTTTTAAATAAAGAACCATTCAAAGATATTTATGTTCATGCCTTAGTAAGAGATGAAAAGGGACAAAAAATGTCAAAATCTAAAGGTAATGTTATTGATCCATTAGATTTAATTGAAAAATATAGTGCTGATGCATTAAGATTTACTCTTCTTTCAATGGCATCTCCTGGAACAGATGTAAAACTCTCTGAAGATAGGGTTAAAGGATACAGAAATTTTTTAAATAAACTTTGGAATGCTAATAACTTTTTAATAACAAATGAGTGTGATTTCTCTGATATTGATAAAGTTCCAAATTTATCAGTTAATATTAATAAATGGATTTATGCAGAATTAATTGAAGCAAAGTCTAAAATTGAAAAAAATTTAAATGATTATAGATTTGATGAGGCTGCAAAAAATGCTTACCAGTTTGCTTGGCATTCATATTGTGATTGGTATTTAGAATTATCAAAGACAATACTATTTTCAGATAATGAAGAAGTGAAATCTGAGGTTAGAAAAGTATCAAGTTACGTATTCAAACAAATATTGATTTTATTACACCCATTTATACCTTTTGTTACTGAAGAAATTTGGCTTAAAAATAAATTTGATAAATCTGGTAATGATTTTTTAATGTATGCTAATTGGCCTACAGGTGAAATTAATAAAGACTCTAGTACAGATCAAGTTGAAAACATTATAAGCATTATTTCTGAAATTAGATCTTTTAAGAATGAACTAAACGTAAGCCCTGGTTCATTTATAGATATGTCTATAAATAGCATAAATGATAACCAAAAAAGTTTTATTAATAATAATGAAATCATTCTTAAAAAATTAGGAAGAATAAATAATATTTTAAGTGATGACTTAGATAAACCAGCGGCAACTATGGTTGTCTCAGGGGATTTGTTTAAAATTTATTTTGATAAAGATGTTGATTTAAAACTAATTAAAGAAAATTTAACTAACAAACAAAATAGAATTCAAGAAGAAATGAACAAAATATCTCAAAGGTTAGAAAATAAAAGTTTTGTAGATAGAGCACCAAAAGAGATTGTTGAACAGGAAAAAACTAATTATAATAATTTAAAGAACGATATTGATAAAATATCAGTAACAATAAAGGGTATATAATGGCAAAATTTAATAAAAAGAAACTTCCAAGCAGACATACATCATTAGGTGCAGATAGAGCTCCTCACAGATCATTTTATTACGCAATGGGTGAAACTGAAAAAGATGTATCAAAACCTTTCGTAGGAGTTGTATCGACTTGGAATGAAGCAGCACCTTGCAATATTGCCCTTATGAGACAAGCTCAATCTGTTAAAAAAGGTGTAAGAGCTAATGGTGGAACCCCAAGAGAATTTTGCACAATTACCGTTACTGATGGTATTGCAATGGGTCATGAAGGAATGAAGTCTTCTTTAATTTCAAGAGAAGTAATTGCAGACTCTGCAGAACTTACGGTTAGAGGTCATTGTTATGATGCATTAGTTGGTATTGCTGGATGTGATAAATCTTT
>JAYOZQ010000098.1:0-3205 GCA_038154225.1 Candidatus Pelagibacter sp. | reverse complement strand
TTAATAACTGGGCTAATTCAGCCAAATAGTGGAAAAATTAAATTAAATAACACAGATGTTTTAGATTACCCTATTTATTTAAGAACAAAGAAATTTCATATTGGATATGTTCCCCAATATGGTGGTTATTTTAATGATTTAACTTTATATCAAAATTTAAAAGCGATCGCTGAAATCGTAATCAACGATAAAACTAGAGAAGAACATAAAATTAATTCATTAATTTCTAAATTTGAATTAGAGAATTTAAAAGATGTTAAGGCTAAATTTTTATCAGGTGGTCAAAAGAAAAAATTAGTTATTGCTTTATCACTATTGAGTGATCCAAAAGTTCTTCTTTTAGATGAATGCTTTGCTGCCCTAGATGTTTTGACAATCAAAATGTTACAAGAAATAATTGTAAATTTACAAAAAGAGACAAATATAACAATTTGTATATGCGACCACCAAGCAAGAGATTTGTTAGCTTGTGTAGATAAAGCCATGATACTTAGTAACTGTAAAATAGTTGCAGAAGGTTCACCTCAGGAATTAGTAAATAATATAGATGCTAAAAGTGCTTATTTTGGTGAATCTTTTAATTTTAAATAAATTTAATGGCCAATCAAATCACCGTAAAAAATAAAATTGAGAACTTCAATAAAAGTATAACAGTTTCTGGAGATAAAAGCCTAAGTATAAGATGGGTTTTGTTTTCCTCAATAGCAAAAGGTAAGTCAAAAGCTAATAATTTACTTTTATCTGAAGATGTTTTGGCTGCAATCAATGCAGTTAAAAAATTAGGTGCAAAAGTAAAATTAAATAAAAATAATTGTACAATCATTGGCACTGGGCCAGATGGCTACAAATACAAAAGGAATATAACAATTAATTCAGAAAATTCAGGAACTTTAGGAAGATTGATTATGGGTCTATTGATTGATACGCCTCATAAAATAAAAATTATTGGTGATAAAAGTTTATCTAAAAGAGATTTTAATAGAATTGCAGAGCCTTTAAAAAAATTTGGTGCCAACATTAAGCTCACAAATAAAGGATTGCCCTTAACAATCAAAGGAAGTGAAAATCCTTTGCCAATTAATTATTTAGAGAACAAAGGCTCAGCTCAAGTAAAAAGTAGTATTATTTTAGCAGGTTTAAAAACGGGAGGTAAAACTTCTATCAAAGCTAAACCAAGCAGAAATCACACTGAGCTTTTATGTAAATACTTAAAGCTACCTCTAAAAGTAAAAAAGAAGAAAAACTATGATTTAATAGAAGTTTCAAAAGCTAAAAAAATAAAACCTTTAAATTATAAGATACCATCAGACATCAGCTCAGGAGCTTTTTTTATTGTGTTAACAGCACTATCTAATAATTCAAAGTTATTGATTAAAAATGTTAACATCAATCCATCTAGAATTGGCATAATAACTATATTAAAAAAAATGGGTGTTAATATTAAATTTAAGAATAAAAAGAATTACAAAGGTGAACTAGTAGCTGATATTTCAATTACAACTGCAAAAAAATTGCAACCAATTAATTGTCCATCTAAACTTAATAGTGGTGCCATTGACGAATTTTTAATAATTTTTTTAGTTGCAGCTAAAGCAAGTGGAGTTTCTTACTTTAAAGATATTAGTGAACTTAACCAAAAGGAAAGTCCTAGATTAAAATGGGGTGCAAAAATTCTAAATAAAATGGGAATTAAAACAATAACAACTGACAGCTCCATTAAAATATTTGGTAACCCTAGTTTAAAGATTAATAAAAAGATTGTTATTAAAGATTACCTAAAAGATCATCGGGTTTTTATGACAAGTGTAATCGCAGCTTCAGTTTTCGGTGGAACATGGAATATTCATGATAAAGATTCTATAAAGACTTCCTTTCCAACATTCCTGGATATAGTAAATGGTTTAAAAAAATAATGATAAAAAGAAAAAATATTATTAAAATTGCAATCGACTCCCCTGCTGCTGCTGGAGCTGGGACATTAGCAAAAGCGATCTCTAAACATTATAATCTCTTTTATTTAGATACTGGAAAAATTTATAGAATGATTGCTTATTTAAAAATTAAATTTCCAAAAAAATTTAATCAAAGCTTTATCAAATCTAAAATTAAAACTCTCAAAGTAAAAGATCTAGCTAATAAAGCATTATTGTCAGATGAAGTAGGAACAGAAGCATCAATTATATCGAAAGTAAAAAGTACAAGAAAACTTGTTCATTCATTTCAGTTAAATTTCGCCTACAATCCTCCAAAAAACTATAAAGGATCATGTCTTGATGGAAGGGATATCACTTACAATATTGTGCCCGATGCTGATTTTAAATTCTTCATTACAGCAAATGTAAAAACAAGAGCACTTAGAAGATATAAAGAGCTTAAAAGTCTAAAGAAGGATATTTCCTTTAAAGAGGTACTAAAAAGTATCCAAAAACGTGATAAAAGTGACTATAATAGAAAAATATCTCCCTTAAAGAAAACTAAAGATTCAGTGTTGCTAAATACATCGAAACTTACTAAAAGAGCGTGTTTTTTAAAAATAAAAAAAATTATAGACAGGAAAATTAATACTTAATGGAAATATACAAAGACCTTTCAAATCCAGCATCACAAGAATTCGAAAAATTACTAAATAGCCAACTCTCTAAAATCCAAATTGAAGAAGGTAAGATAATAGAAGGTAAGATTAACAAAATTACAGAAAAATTTGTTTTCTTATTTGTCGAAGGCTTAAAAAGTGAACCAGTGCTTGATGTGAATGAGTTAAAAAGCATGGGTCTTGGTGAAAAAATAAAAGTTGGTGAAACTATTCCAGTATTATTAGAAAAAATTGAAGATAAACATGGTGAAGTGCTAGTTTCTGCTAGCAAAGCTCAAAAAATTAAAGGTTGGGACAAGCTTGTTGAAGCTTACGAGAAAAATGAACCAATCATGGGTAAAATTACTTCAAAATGTAAAGGTGGCTGTATCGTTGAACACATCGATACTGGTTCTCTTATGTTTTTACCTGGATCACAAATTAGTGACAAACCATTAAAAGATATTAGTCATTTAATGAATGAACCTCAAAAATTTGCTCTAATAAAATTAGATAAAGTTAGAGGAAATGCTTGTGTTTCAAGAAGAGAAATAATTTCATCATTTAAAAAAGAAGACAAAGCAAAAATTATTGAAAAATATAATGTTGGAGACATTATCAAAGGAGCAGAAG
>JAYOZQ010000097.1:1970-3215 GCA_038154225.1 Candidatus Pelagibacter sp. | reverse complement strand
CATGAAGTTTTGATTTTTTAGGTCCACCAGCTTCAACACCAATTAATTCAATTTGCTTTCTATCGTAATCAATAAATTCACTCCAAAAACCATAAGCAGAACTTCCTCCACCAACACAGTTAATTAGTTTAATTTTATTTGGAATTTTTTTAAATTCTGATTTTAATTGTACTTTTAATTCTCTAGAGATTTGTGCGGTACTCCAACCACAAATTTTAACAAATATATTAGGTCCTACAGTGCTTCCAACACACATATGAGTGTTATCACAATTAGACACCCAGTATCTCATACATTCACTCACAGCATCTACTAGTGTTTGACTACCTGAATAAACTGGAACTATTTCAGCCCCATTTTTTCTCATTGCATCACAGTTAGGCTTTTGTCTTTTAATATCCTTTGCACCCATGAATATCTTACACTTAAGGCCAAATTTTTTAGCAGCCATACTAAGCATTTTTCCAGCATAGCCAGCTCCAGTATCGCCTACGATATATTTCTTACCCATTGCTTTACAGATAAGCGCATGAACAGTTGCATTATATATTTTATGCGCACCTCCATTAGCCTCAGAGACAACCTTCGCCCAAATTTGAGCACCACCTAAATGATTAGTTAGATTATCTAGTTTTACAAATGAAGTAGGGGTTCCAATATAGTTTTTGAAATAAAAATCTCTTTTTTTTAAAAATTTTTTATCTTTTCTAAGTTTTTTAAATTCGTTTGTTAAATCCTCTACAGGTTTTTTTAAAGTCTCAGGAATAAAGCTTCCTCCAAATTTACCACCCCAAAAGCCATGTTGGTCGTGCTGATCAATTAAAGGAATTCCTTTTTTAAGTTTCATTTTTTACCTGTTCTACCTTGTTTAAAAATATATCTATTTTGGATTTATCTTTTATCCCAGAAGTCTCAAGACCCCCAGATATATCTATAATATCTGCTATTTTTTTATAATTATCAAGATTATCATTTACCTGAATGTTTCCTGCTATCATTAATGGTTTATTGATCTTTATTTTTTCAATAAGCGAGTGGTCAAAAGCCATACTTTTTTCATAACCTTTACTATCAAATAAATAAATATCAGTTTCCTCAGAAAATAATTGATATTTTTCAACGTCAGTTTCATCTTTTATAGTTAGAGCAGTAATAATTTTTTTATTATATTTTTGCTTAATTTCTTTTATTTCATCAGGGGTGCTGTCATAAATTTGATAATAATCAAAGGGTAGATGCTTAATT
>JAYOZQ010000097.1:0-1960 GCA_038154225.1 Candidatus Pelagibacter sp. | reverse complement strand
TAAAATAATCTCATCCGGTTTTACAAGCACAGCTACAAAATTAGATTTCTTTTTATCTAATTTTAATAATTCATTTAACTGTTCTACCTCGACATATCTTGAGCTTTTTTTGTAGTTACAAATGAAGCCAATAAATTGAGGTGGATAGGGATGATTGATTATAAAATTAAGAGTATCGAGATCTGAGATCCCACAGATTTTAGACCCCTTAATCATTTATTTAAGTGGTCAATTAATCTTTGAGTATTGTTTTTGATATTTCCTTTAATTAACGATCTTCCCATTACTATTCCAGAGACTTTATTTTTAAAAGCATCATTAGGGGTCATTACTCTTGATTGATCGTTCGCACTATCTCCAGGCAATCTTATTCCAGGGGTGACAATAAATAAGTTTTTATATTTTTTTCTAACCATTTTTGCTTCTTGTGCAGAGCAAACAATACCATCACAACCTGATTTTTTAATCAATCCAGCTTGTTTTAATACTAATTGTTCAACAGATTTTGTGTGTCCTATTTCTTTAAGTGATTTTTTATTGAGACTTGTCAAAATGGTAACCCCAAGTACTTTTAAATCTTTATTAATTGATTTAGCTTTCTTTTTAATGGCCTTTAACATCTCAAGACCTCCATTTGCATGGACAGTTATATATTTACATTTTTTTAGATCTTTTAAACTGTCTACTGCAGATAAAGCAGTTTGGGGAATGTCGTTAATTTTCAAATCAAGCCAAAAGTCTTTTTTAAAATTTTCTAAAAATTTTCTTCCATTTTTAGAGTAAAAAAATTGTAAGCCAAATTTGGGGACAACTTTAAGTTTATTTGTCTGAGTTTGTTTTATAATTTTTTTTATTTCACTTAAATTAGAAGTATCACAAGCAACAAAAATGTTTTTATGTTTCATCGTTTAATTTTTTAAACAAGTCTTTTGACATTTTAAAGTGAATTGTTTTCTTTTCTGGTGTATTTACCTTTTCGCCTGTTTTAGGGTTTCTGCTTATCCTTGCTTTTTGGATATTGGTTGAAAATACTCCAAAACCTCTAAGTTCAACTCGGTCACCTCTTTTAAGGGCACGTTTAATTTCGTTTAAAATTATATTGGTAAACTTTTCGAGGTCTTTTTTTAGAAAATTGGGATAGTTTTCGGAGAGTTGTTTTAAAAGCTTTGATTTTACAATAGCCAATTTAAATCTTCTGTTTACTCTTTATCTTCTTCTTTTTTCTTTAAATCTTCAGAAAGAGATGAGAACGGTAAGTTTTTACCTGAACCTTCAGATCCGTATTTATCTAGAGCTTCTTTTTTCTCAATTTCTTCCAATAATTTAATACTTAAAGTTACTTTTCTCTTATCTAAATCAAGATCAGCTATTGCACAGTCAAGTTTTTCTCCACCTGTCCATCTGCTTGGTCTAGCATCAGCTGCATTAATTGCGATTGCTGATTTTTTAATTTGAAAATCCATTTCACAACCTTCAGGTCTAACAGTTAAACCTTTGTTGTCCGTAGATATTACTTTAACAGTAATTGTTTGGTTTTTAGATTTATCTTTAAACCAATCAAAAGGATCTGCTTGAGTTTGTCTTAAACCAACTCTAATTTTTTGTTCTGAGGCTTTTATTTCAAGTACTTTAACTTTAATTTTATCACCTTTTTTGTACTTCTCTAATTCTTCTTCGCCATTATTTAAATAAGTTAAATCATTGCAATGTAAAAATGCATCTACATCTAAGTCTTCAACTTTAACAAATAATGAGTATTCATTTTTATTTACTACTTCACCTTCAACAATTGTTCCAACAGGATATTTTGTTTCAAATGTTTCAAATGGATTGTCTTGAGTTAATCTATGTGAAATTGCAACACGTCTTTTATCTTTATCAATTTCAGTAATTATACAGTCAATCTCATCTCCAACTTTAAACATTTTTTTAGCTGAAATATTTTTCTTAGTCCAACTTA
>JAYOZQ010000096.1:0-3230 GCA_038154225.1 Candidatus Pelagibacter sp. | reverse complement strand
GTGGAAAAATTTTAGTTGATAATGAGGATGTTACATTGCTACCAGCAACTGACAGGGATGTTTCAATGGTATTTCAATCTTATGCATTATTTCCGCACATGAGCGTAATTGAAAATGTTTCATATGGACTAAAGATGATCAATGTAAACAAAGAGGAATATATTGAAAAAGCTTTAGAAACATTAAAATTAGTTAATTTAGAAGGATATGAAAATAGAATGCCCTCTGAATTATCTGGAGGACAACAACAACGAGTAGCAGTAGCTAGAGCCATTGTTTTAAAACCTAAGGTATTATTATTTGACGAACCTCTTTCAAACCTAGATGCAAAACTAAGAAGACAGGTTCGAGAAGATATTAGAGAAATTCAACAAAAACTTGGTGTAACTACAATTTATGTTACTCATGACCAAGAAGAAGCTCTAGCAATTTCTGATAAAGTAATTGTAATGAATAAAGCAGTAATTGCGCAAGAAGGTAGTCCGAAAGATCTTTATAACTTTCCAAAAAATAAATTTGTTGCTAATTTTATTGGAGATGCAAATGACGTCACTGCAGAAATAATTAACAAACAATCAAATACTTATGATTTAAAATTAGCTGAAATGAATGTAAAAATTGAAATCAATAAAAATTTAAATGATAAAGTTTCTCTGGCTTTAAGACCTGAAAAAATAAAAATTAACAGAACTAAAAATGAAAATTGTATTCATGCAACGGTAAAGAGTGCTTCTTTTGTTGGTAGCAGTTATCAATATATTTTAAGCTCTAAAATTGGAGAATTATATGTTGTTTCAGGAGATACAACTGACATATTTAAAGTTGGTGAAGAGGTATTTTTAAGTATTGATGAAAAAGATATCAAAATTTTAAATGACTAAACTGACCACCTCTTTCATCGTATGGATCATATCTCAAACTTCTTAAGAATTTTATAATATCATTCACGAGTAAATCTGGTTTTTCCCAAGCAGCAAAATGACCACCTACTGGCATTTCTGACCATTGTTTAATGTTAAAAATTCTTTCTACATAAGATCTTGGTGGCCACTCAGACATTTCAGCAGGAAATTTTGCTACAGCTGTTGGAATTTTTATCTTTTTAAAATTTTGTGGAAAAAATCTACCCCCTTCTTCTCTTCTTCCATAATAAATCCATGTCGATGAAGCAAAGGTTTTTGTTAAAATATAAACCATAATATTTGTTAATAGTTGATCTTTAGAATAAACACTCTCAATTTTGCCATTCTTAAGATCAGACCAAGAATATATCTTCTCCATTATCCAAGCAGCTATTCCAACTGGACTATCCATCAATCCATAACTTAATGTTTGTGGTTTAGTTGCTTGTTGTGTTCTGTACCCATCCTCCATAATTTGATCTTTATCAAATCTTTTTTGCCATTCTTTTTCTTCAGAAGATTGTGGACCTTCTGGATGGCGCATAGTCAGACAATTTATATGAATTGCTTTACAAAACTTTGAATGATCATAACCAAGCCAATTAGCAATTGTTGCACCCCAATCTCCACCTTGAGCAATGTATTCTTTATACTTAAGATTTTTTGTCATAAGTTTATTAAATATTTTAGCCATTTTTCTTGGACCAATTGGTTTAGCCAGATTATTAGAAAAACCAAATCCAGGTAAAGAAGGAACTATTACATCAAATGAGTTTTTTTTATCCCCTCCAAATTTTTCAGGATGGGCAAGTTTTTCTATAATATCTAAAAACTCAACTATAGAACCTGGCCATCCATGCATTAATAATAAAGGAACAGAATTTGGACTACTTCCTTGTTCTTTTATGAAATGAATTTTATCTCCATCTACAGTTGTGGTAAAATTTGAAAATTTATTAAGTTTTGTTTGTTGTTTTTTCCAATCAAAATCTGAAACCCAATATTTACATAATTCTTTTAGATATTTTTTATTGGTTCCATGATCCCATTTATTTAAATTAGAAATAGAGTCCCAAGGATAGTCTTTTACTTTCTGATAAATTAAAGATATTTCTTTTTTAGTAAAATTAATGTTGAATTCTTTAATCATTTAATATCAAAAATAATAAAATCTACTATATACATTTTAAAATTTAATTATAATCATAGTTTATGCTTTCAAATAAAGAAATAGTTTGCCCAAATAACCTGTTAGATAAAGCTCAAGAAAAAAAAGGTGTAAAAGTTGCAGTTGTAAATGCTGGAAAACCATTGCCCATGCTTTCTGTTCAAGATGCAGTAGCAGAAAATTTAATTGAACCTATTTTTATTGGTGACAAAAAAGAAATTCTAAAATGTGCTGAAGATTTAAAATGGGATATTTCAAATTTTGAAATTATTGATGAGCCTGTTGAAAATAATACAGCCAAAATAGCAGCACAACTTGCAAGCAAAGGTAAAATAAAAATAATTGTCAAAGGACATATTCATACAGATGTCTTGATGAAAGAAGTTTTAAAACGAGAATATAACTTGCTAGGTAAAACAAGGCTAAGTCACATTTGGCATATGACAGTTGCAAAAGATGACAAACCTTTAATCATTACTGACGGTGCTTTAAATGTTTTGCCTAATGTCAAAACTAAAATGCATATTCTAAAAAATGTAATAAATTTTTCAAATAGAATAGGAATTTCTAGACCAAAAGTAGCTGTTTTATCAGCAACTGAAGAAGTTCTAGAAAGTGTTCCAAGTTCTTTAGATGCAGATGAATTAACAAAATTAGCAAAAGATGAAAATTTAGAAGCTGATGTTTTTGGACCACTTGCATTTGATAACAGTATTTCAAAAAAATCAGCTGGGATAAAGGGAATTAAAAATTCTGTAGCTGGAGAAGCAGATGTATTATTAGTTCCAAGTGTAGAAACTGGAAATGGATTAGTTAAAATGATGATTTATTTTATGGGAGCTTGTGCTGCAGGAGTTGTCGTTGGTGGAAAAGTTCCAGTGGTAATTACAAGTAGATCTGATGAAGCTCAAGCAAGATTAGCCTCAATAGCAGCAGCGGTAGTTGCTTTAGATTAATTCTAAATTAAACCCATGAAGCCTTTTGATTATATAAGTTTATATTTTTTGGTTATTATTTTATGTGCCGTAAGTGTTAATATTGGTTACAGACTTTACTTTTAAAACATTGAAATAAAACGCTATATACTTTATTAAAGTCTTCTTAAAATAAAGGACACAATCAATGGCAATACAATATTTAAAAAAATCACCTAAAACATC
>JAYOZQ010000095.1:0-3263 GCA_038154225.1 Candidatus Pelagibacter sp. | reverse complement strand
AACTTGGTTAGATACGATGCTTAATGCAGTAGAACACATGAACTTTTTTGAAGGTAGAGCTACAGAATATTCTAAAGCATCAACTCAAGGTACTTGGACAGAAGCATTTAGTTAATTCTATAATAAATTATCTGTAATTTAGTTCCATAACTTTTCGATGCTTGCTACCTTTGTATTTAGCAAGTGGTCGAATAAGTTTATTAGCAGCGTGCTGCTCCATTATATGAGCTGACCATCCTGTAATTCTTGAAATTACAAAGATAGGTGTAAAGAAATCTGTATCAAAACCCATCAAATGATAAGTAGGACCAGTAGGGTAGTCTACATTTGGGTGAATATTCTTTTTCTTAATCATTACTTTTTCAACGATATCGTAGATTTTCTCAAAAGTTTTATCCTTTTTAATTTTCGCAACTTTTCCAAAATATTCTCTCATCGTTGGAACTCTTGAGTCTCCAGATTTATAAACTCTGTGACCAAATCCCATTACTACTTCTTTATTTTTAAGAGCATTATTAATCCATTTTAATGCATTTTCAGGTTTTTTAATTTTTCTCATCATGTGCATTACTTCCTCATTTGCACCACCATGCAATGGACCTTTTAAACTTGCTATAGCTCCAGTTATTGCACCGTGAATATCAGACAAGCTACTAGTGATAGTTCTTGCAGTAAAAGTTGAAACATTAAAACTGTGCTCTGCATACAAAATTAAAGATACATCAAATGCTTTAACAATTTCTTTTTGTGGAACTTTTCCAAAACACATATAGAAAAAGTTTTCAGCAAACGACAAATCTTTTTTTGGTTTTATAATTTTTTGACCTTTTCTAATTCTATAAAAAGCAGCTAAAGCAGTTGGAGTTTTTGCAAAAATTCTAAGAGCTTTTCTCATATTAGCGTCAGGCGAAGAGTCTGATGTTTCTTTATCTTCTAACCCCATCACACTTACAGCTGTTCTTGCAACATCCATCGGGTGTGATTTTTTTGGCATATGTTTAATTATCTCATATAAATTCTTTGATAATTCTCTGTTGTTTTTTTCTTCTTTTTCAAATTGTTTTAATTGAATTGAGTTTGGAAGATCTTTATTTAAAATTAAATATGCAACTTCTTCAAATCTGCAATATTCACATAAATCTTGAGCAGCATAACCTCTATAAGTTAGCGAGTTGATTTCAGGCATTACTTTTGAAACTTCCGTTTCATCAACCACTATTCCTAATAAACCTTTTTTTATATCATCACTCATTATTCATGTCCTTCCGTACTAAAGTTATAAATTTTTTCATCAAGCGAGTTGTACTTTTCGTACTCGACTAACTCATAAAGTCTTTTTCTAGTCTGCATTTTATCAATAATATTATTTTGATGTCCATTCGCATAAATGTCTCTTAATCCATCTTCAACATTTTTCATTGCTAATCTTTGTGTAGTGACTGGATAGATCACTATATTATATCCAAAATTCTCTAATTCCTTGTAATTAAACAGCTTTGATTTACCGAATTCAGTCATATTAGCTAATAGATAACAAGAAAGTTCCTTTCTTACTTTTTCAAAATCTTTTTCATCTTGGAGAGCTTCAGGAAAGATTATTTCAGCACCTGCATCAATGTAAGCCTTACATCGATCAATCATTTTATCAATTCCCTCAACTCCTTTAGCATCAGATCTTGCGATTATTTTAAAATTACTATCTTTTTTAGCTGCCACACATTCTTTGATTTTAGCAACCATGGCCTCAGTCGTAATCAATTCTTTATTATCAAGATGACCACATCTTTTTCTTTCAATTTGATCTTCTAAATGAACAGCTGTAATTCCAAATTCTTCGAAAGTTTCAATAGTTTCTTTACAAGATTTAAAACCTGTATCGATATCTACAATTGTCGGTAAGTTGGTTACTCTTGAAATTAAATAAGATCTTGTACTAACATCTTGTAATGTTGTTAATCCAATATCAGGAAACCCAAGGTCATTAGCCATCACTCCACCCGAAACATAAATCGCATCATAGCCAATTTCTTCAATTAGTTTTGCAGTTAATGGATTATAAGCACCTGGTACTCTTAGAATTTTATTTGATTTTAATTTATCTACAAAATCTATTCTTTTTTGACTTGGTTCTTTTTCAACAAAATGCACTAAAAAATTCCTTTTTTTAAATTTCTTTTTAAATCACTTTTTTTAACTTCTATATTCAATTTATCTAATTCACCTGATTTTAAATTTTTTAAATTTTGAACTATTTTTAAGAAACGATCACTTTCTTTTTTATTAAGAATTCCATCTGTTAACGTTAAAAATTTGTTAATATAATTTTGTCTCTTAAATGGTCTAGCTCCATAAGGATGTGCGTCCGCTCTATCTAATTGCTCAATAATTTTTTTACCATTGTTTAAAGTGACAACAACTTTAGCACCAAAAGATTTTTTCATAGGATTTGGATCATGATATTTTTTAGTCCATTTCTTATCTTCATAAGTTGTAATTGATTTCCAAATTTTAATAGTACTTTTTTTATTTGCTCTAGCTTTAGTATAAGATTTTACATGATGCCAATCTCCATCTTCTAATGCTACAGCAAAAATATACATGATTGAGTGATCAAGCGTTTCTCTGCTTGCATTTGGATCCATCTTCTGTGGATCATTAGCACCAGTTCCAATTACATAATGAGTATGGTGACTAGTAAATATATCAATTTTTTTTATTTGATTTAGGTTAGGTATTTTAGTTTTAAGTTTTTTAGCTAAATCAATTAACGCTTGAGATTGATATTCTGCTGAATATTCTTTTGTGTAGGTTTCTAGAATAGCTTTTTTTGCTTCTCCTTTTTTAGGAAGTGGCACTTTGTAATTAGCTTTTTTTCCATCCAATATTCTTGCAATAACACTATCTTCACCTTCATAAATTGGACTAGGGGCTCCTTCACCACGCATAACTCTATCTACTGCTTCAATTGCAAGTTTACCTGCATGAGCTGGAGCGTAAGCTTTCCAACTTGAAATTTCACCTTTTCTAGATTGTCTAGTTGAAATAGTTGTATGAAGAGCTTGTTGTACTGCTTGATAAATTGTTTCAGTATTAAGTTTTAGCATTGAACCAAGACCAGCAGCAACGCTTGGTCCTAAGTGAGCTATGTGATCAACTTTATGTTTATGTAAACAAATTCCTTTAACTAGATTTACCTGAACTTCATAGGCTGTAATAATTCCACGTAATAAATCTAATCCACTAATTTTATTCTGTTGAGCAAC
>JAYOZQ010000094.1:0-3267 GCA_038154225.1 Candidatus Pelagibacter sp. | reverse complement strand
ATGCCAGGTCGTATTATTGGTGTCTCTGTAGATAGACATGGAAACAAAGCTTACAGACTTTCACTTCAAACAAGAGAGCAACATATTAGAAGAGACAAAGCGACAAGTAATATTTGTACAGCTCAAGCATTGCTTGCAATTGTATCTGCTGCTTATGCAATTTATCATGGCCCTGATGGTTTGAGAAAAATTGCAGAAAACACGTCTCAATTGGCAAAAAATTTTGCAGATAAAATTAAACAATCTGGTTACGAGCTATATTCAGATCATTTCTTTGATACGGTAACCATTAAAACTTTAGATAAAACAGACTCAATTTTTAGAAATGCGTTACGACAAAATGTAAATATTAGAAAAGTGAATTCTGAGATGCTTTCGGTTGCATTTGATGAACGAAAAAATGTTTATAGAGCTAATCAATTATTAAAAATTTTTAATTGTTCAGAAGCAATTAAGGAAAATTTAAATGAAAATCTAAATAATTTACCTAAAAATTTATTAAGAACATCTGAATATTTAACTCATCCAGTGTTTAATAGTTATCACTCTGAAACAGATATGCTGAGATACCTTAAAAAGTTAGAGGATGCTGATATTGCACTTAATAGATCAATGATTGCTTTAGGTTCATGTACTATGAAATTAAATGCAGTTGCAGAAATGATTCCAGTGACCTGGAGAGAGTTTTCTGAACCACATCCTTTTGCTCCAGTAGAGCAAATGGAAGGGTATAGAACTTTATTTACTGATTTAAAGAATTGGCTTAGATCTATAACTGGTTTTTCAGGAGTATCATTACAACCCAATGCTGGTGCTCAGGGAGAGTTTGCAGGTTTAATGGTTATAAAAAAATACCATGAGAAAAATGGAGATAAGAATAGAAACGTTTGTTTAATACCAAGTTCAGCACATGGAACTAACCCTGCTAGTGCACAAATGGTAGGCATGAAAGTAGTAGTGATTAAATGTGATGAACATGGAAATGTTGATATTGAAGATCTAAAAGAAAAAGCAAAAACTCATTCAGAAAATCTTGCTGCATTAATGGTTACCTATCCATCTACACATGGAGTGTTTGAGGAAAAAATTTCTGAAATATGTGAGCTAATTCATGAAAATGGTGGGCAAGTTTACATGGATGGAGCAAATTTAAATGCACTTGTTGGAATTGCAAAACCAGGAAAATTTGGACCAGATGTTTGTCATATTAATTTACATAAAACATTCTGTATTCCACATGGTGGAGGAGGACCAGGAATGGGACCGATTGCATGTAAAAGACATTTAGAAGTTTATTTGCCGAACCATTCTGTAATTAAAGACTGTGGACCTGTAACAGGAATGGGCGCAGTTTCTGCAGCACCATGGGGAAGCTCTAGTATTTTATCTATATCTTGGATGTATATAAAAATGATGGGATCAGAAGGACTTAAAAAAGCCTCACAAGTTGCAATTTTAAATGCGAATTATGTGGCTCATAAATTAAAAGACACATTCCCTATATTATACAAAGGTAAAAATGGAAATGTAGCTCATGAGTGCATTATCGATATTAGAAAAATAAAGTCTGAAATAGGAATTACTGAAGAAGATATCGCAAAAAGATTAATCGATTTTGGTTTTCATGCTCCAACTATGTCATGGCCAGTGGCAGGTACTATGATGATAGAGCCAACTGAGAGTGAAGGATTACAGGAAATTGATAGGTTTTGTAATACTTTAAAAAAAATCAAAGAAGAAATTGATAAAGTTAAGTCAGGCGAATATGACAAAATCGATAATCCAATTAAAAACTCGCCACATACTCATGTTGAGCTCATCGCAAATAAATGGGAACATAAATATGAAAGAGAGGAAGCGGCCTATCCTTCAGAGTTTTTAAAACAGATTAAATACTGGCCACCAGTTGCAAGAGTTGATAATGTCTATGGAGATAAAAACTTGGTATGTTCATGTCCATCAATAGATGAATATAAAGATACTGCTGCATAGAATAAATTATTAATGAAAATTGCTGTAATTGGGTCAGGTATATCTGGATTAAGTTCAGCATATTATCTTTCAAAAAAACACAAAGTCGATCTGTTTGAGAAACAAGATCGTTTTGGGGGACATTCATACACTTTAGACATTAAGCTTAATGACAAAGAAAAAGTTGCAGTTGATATCGGGTTTATGGTTTTTAATAAAGTTACCTACCCAAACTTAATCAACTTTTTTAAAGAAAATGATATTGAAATTGAAAAAAGTGATATGTCATTTTCAGTGACTGTTAAAGGCACAAATATTGAGTATTGTGGAAAAGGTTTAAATGGCATTTTCTCTAATAGAGGCAACTTGTTCAATACAAAATTTGTAAAAATGTTTTTTGAAATTATTAGTTTTTATAAAAATTGTGAAAAATTAAATTCAAACTCAATAGAAAAAATTACCTTAGGCGAATATTTGAATAAAATTGGAAAATCTAAATATTTTATTGATTATCACATAATACCTATGGTCTCAGCAATATGGTCAATGCCACCATATGAAGCTTCACAAATGCCATTAGTGTTCTTTTTAAATTTTTTCAAGAACCATGGTTTGTTTAAACTTAAAAATAGACCTCAATGGTATACGGTTGCGAATAGAAGTAAAACTTATGTGAATAAAATACTTTCTAAAATAAGTGGAGAATATTTTAAAAACTATGAAATTAATAAGATTATTAGAAGCAAAAATGGTGTTCAAATTTATTATGGTTCGGAAAGTGAATTTTTTAATTATGATAAAGTTGTGCTAGCATCACATGCGGACGAAAGTTTAAAAATTATTTCAGACACTACAAATGAAGAAAAAGAGATCTTAAGTAATTTTAAATATAAACCAAATAAAGCAATTATTCATTCTGATGAAAGTGCCATGCCAAAAAATAAGAAAGCTTGGTGCTCATGGAATTCGTCGCTAAACCCTCAGAATACTGAGCAATCGTCAGTTACTTATTGGCTTAATCAATTACAAAATCTTAAAATTGATCAAAATATTTTTTTAACAATAAATCCTTTTTTTAAGATAGATCAGGATAAAATATTCAATGAAATTGATTTTACCCATCCATATTATGATGAAAACGCATTACAAAATCAGTCTAATTTAAAATCAATTCAAAATGTTAATAATACTTTATTTACTGGAAGTTATTTTGGTTACGGATTTCATGAAGATGGAATAAAATCTTCAATAGAAATGCTTAAAACCATCAATGATTAATTCAGCTATTTATAACGG
>JAYOZQ010000093.1:0-3269 GCA_038154225.1 Candidatus Pelagibacter sp. | reverse complement strand
TTTCTTTTTCACCAGTTGAAACTTTCATAAAATCAAAAATATCTTTTGATGGTGCCTTAATTGGTTTTGCGTAAGTTGTTCTTTCAGGTAGATAGCCACCTAAATTTAATCTTCTTTCTTTTAAATATTTAATTTCAGGAGATTTTTCGTCAGGTTTAAAATATTCAATATTTCTAACTTGTTCATCAGTTAAAGGAACATCAAATCGATCTCTGTAGTATAGTAAATCATCAACATCTAATTTTTTCGTTTGGTGGGTAGTGTTCACACTTTCACCTGTCTTACCCATCCCATAACCCTTAATAGTCTTTGCTATAATTACAGTAGGACTTCCTTGATTTTTTGTAGCTTTGTCATAAGCCGCATATACCTTGTGTGGATCATGACCACCTCTGTTTAACCTCCAAATATCTTTATCTGATAAGCTTGATACTAATTCTTGTGTTTCAGGATATTTGCCAAAAAATTTTTCTCTAACATAAGCGCCGTCTCTTGCTTTCATCGCTTGGTATTCTCCATCAACTGTTTCATTCATTATTTTTACTAAATGACCTGTTTTATCGTTTGCTATTAACGAATCCCAATAAGAGCCCCAAATTACTTTAATTACATTCCATCCAGCTCCTCGGAAACTGCCTTCTAATTCTTGAATAATTTTTCCATTTCCTCTTACAGGTCCATCAAGCCTTTGGAGATTACAATTAACTACAAATATTAAATTATCTAACTTTTCTCTTGCCGCTAGTCCGATAGCACCCATTGACTCAGGTTCATCCATTTCTCCATCACCTAAAAATGCCCAAACTTTTCGACCCTCGTCTT
This sequence comes from Candidatus Pelagibacter sp., assembly GCA_038154225.1. Lineage (GTDB taxonomy): Bacteria > Pseudomonadota > Alphaproteobacteria > Pelagibacterales > Pelagibacteraceae > Pelagibacter. Next base: position 2,447 of record JAYOZQ010000093.1, on the reverse strand, counting down.
TAATTAGACCTCTATTAATTAAATACTTCATGTATCTTGCTTGATAAATTGCAAGCATGGGACCTAAACCCATAGAAACAGTTGGAAATTGCCAAAACTTAGGCATTAACCAAGGATGTGGATATGAAGAAAGTCCACCAGAATTTACTTCTTGTCTGAAACTATCCAATTGTTTTTCGTTTAATCTTCCTTCTAAGAATGCTCTAGCATACATTCCTGGAGCACTGTGACCTTGAAAATAAACTAAATCTCCACCAAATTTATTATTTTTTGCTCTCCAAAAATGATTCATTCCAACATCATATAATGTTGCAGCAGAAGCAAATGTACCTATGTGTCCACCTAGTTCTGGAAATTTTTTATTCGCTCTAACTACCATTGCAGCTGCATTCCATCTAATTAAAGATCTAATTCTTCTCTCAATATTTTGATCTCCATTTGATTTAACTTCTGCTTCTGGAGGGATTGTATTTATATAGGGTGTATTTTGAGTATAAGGAATATTTGCACCCTCACGATACGCTTTGTTAATCAATTCCTTAATTAAAAAGTGAGCTCTTTGATTTCCATCTTTTGAAATAACTGCTGACAAAGATTCTAACCAATCTTGTGTTTCTAAAGGATCTGTATCTTTACCATTTGTAACTTGAATAGTTGATTGTTCTTTCTTTTGAGCAGGTTGATGAACAACTTTAGTCTCATTTTTTTGTTCTGCCATAGCTGCTTCGGCTTGCTTAATAATACTTTCAGTATCTTTTGGAATTGGATTTTCTTTTTTATTTTCTGCTGAAGAAGAAATATTTAAGATTAAATCTCCTTTTGAAACCTTATCTCCAACTTTAACTTCAACTTTTTCAATCTTACCTGCTAGAGTAGAAGGAATCTCAACACTTGATTTATCACTCTCAATTGTAATTACTGGGTCATTAATATTTAATTGATCGCCCTGTTTTGCTAAAACTTCTATAACTTCAACTTCTTCAAAATCTCCAATATCTGGAACAAGTAATTTTTCACTCATTTTATTAAAATGTTTTATATACCTATTAATATTATAATTAAGTTTATTTTGACGCGTTATTTGGCTTTTTTATGAATTTCTGTAAAAAAATTGTACAAAAGTTAAGTATTTAATTTCTTTCAACACACATGGCTATACCCATGCCACCGCCAATACATAATGCAGCACAACCTTTGCTTTTGTTTTGCTTTATCATTTCGTGTATTAGAGTAACTAAAATTCTTGTTCCTGATGCACCTATTGGATGACCTAAAGCAATTGCACCACCATTTACATTTACTTTTTCAGCGGGAATTTTTAGTTCTTTTACCACAGCTATACTTTGAGCAGCAAAGGCTTCATTTATTTCAAATAAATCAACATCGTTAATATTCCAATCAGCTTTATTTAGTGCTTCTTTAACTGCAGGAATAGGGCCTAAACCCATTAAAGAAGGCTCAACACCACATGACGCCCATGAAACTACTTTGACTAATGGTTCTATAGATTTAAGCTCCGCTTGTTTTCTTGTCATTAGCACTGTCGCGGCTGCACCATCATTTATGCCCGATGAATTTCCAGGAGTAACAGTTCCATTTTCTTTAAAAACAGTTTTTAATTTTTTTAAGTCATCTATTATTAAATTATTTCTAGGATGTTCATCGTTATCAAAAATCACATTTTCTTTATTATTATTAATTTGTAATTTAATTATTTCGTCTTTAAATTTTTTTTGGCCTATAGCATCTTGAGCTTTTTTTTGAGAATTTAATGCAAAGCTATCTTGTTCATCTCTAGAAATTTCAAATTTTTCTGCAACATTTTCTGCTGTTACACCCATATGATAATGGTTAAATGAATCTATTAAACCATCATTAATCATTGTATCTACCAATTTAGATTCATCTAATTTTTTATTTTCTCTGTAAAACAAAGAGTGTGGCGCTCTTGACATATTTTCTTGACCACCTGAAACAATAATTTTATTTTCTTCCAATTTAATTGATTGAAATCCAGAAACTATAGATCTTAAGCCTGATCCACATACTTGATTTATAATATGTGCTGGTTTTGATACCGGAATACCAGCGTGTATAGATGCTTGTCTCGCAGGATTTTGACCTAGACCAGAAGTAAGAACATGACCCATAATTACTTCATCAATTTGATCAGGCTTCAAATTAGATTTGTGGATAACTTCTTTGATTACCAGAGCACCTAATTTATCAGCACTCACATCTTTTAAAGAACCTTTGTATGTTCCAATTGGTGTTCTCAAAGCAGATGTAATTACAACATCATCTAATTTTTTGCTCATTAATTACTCAACATAATATTTTATAAGTTAAATTACATCAAAAACTTTGATATATGGAAATAATTATTAAATGAGGACCGCTGGCCAAATTGGATAAGGCGCTCGGCTACGAACCGGGAGATTCCAGAT
>JAYOZQ010000092.1:0-3299 GCA_038154225.1 Candidatus Pelagibacter sp. | reverse complement strand
TACTTTTGTCATAGGATTTTGGCTTGTCTCTAAAACTCGAAGATCGATCTTGTCTTATTTTTCCAAAAGATCTTTTTTCCTCTCTGGCTTTTCTTTTTTTGTTATTTGGCCCCTTACCTCTTCTTTTGTTTTTTGAGTCTCTTCTTAAGCCACTAGGTGCTGCTTTAAAATTTGGATCAATTAACTTATTTATAGAATTCCACATTGATCTATCATCAGGTGTTAAAAAAGTTAAGGCAGATCCTTCAGATCCTGCTCTAGCTGTTCTTCCAATTCTATGAACATAATCTTCAGGAACTTGCGGTAAATCATAATTAATTACATGTTGAATTAAAGGAATATCCAAGCCTCTAGCTGCAACATCTGTTGCAATTAAAATTCTTTTTAATCCTTTTCTAAAAGAATTAATAACACGATCTCTTTTGCTTTGACGAAGGTCTCCATGAATAGCATCTGCAGAATGGCCTTCTTCTTTAAGTTTTTTAACCATTTTATCAGCACTTCTTTTAGTCTTAACAAAAACTAAAATAGAACCTTTTCTAGCTAAAAATTGATCAATCAATTCGTCGTATTTATTTTCTTTAAAAACTTGAAGAGTTTCTTGTTTGATTTTAGCTATTGGGACAGAGGTAGCTCCTGTAGAAATTCTTTCAGGTTTATTTAAATATCTATCTGAAATTCTTAAAATATTTTGAGGTAAAGTTGCAGAAAATAATAACGTTTGATGATCTTTTGGAACAAATTTCAAAATCATTTCAATTTGTGGAGTAAAACCCATATCTAACATTCTATCAGTTTCATCTAGCACTAAATATTTTGTTGCTGATAAATTTAAACTTTTTCTTTTTAAATGGTCATTTATTCTACCTGGAGTGCCAACTATTATTCTTGATCTATTCCCTAATTGCCTAAGTTGTTTCTGCATAGACTCACCACCAATAAGCAAAGCTGTTTTAATGTTAATTTTATCACTGATTATACTTTTGATTGCTTCCATCACTTGGGTTGCTAATTCTCTTGTAGGACACATCACAAGGGCAAAAGCATTTTTATCTAAAATTAATCTATTAATTAATGGAATACTGAATGCTAACGTTTTTCCTGTTCCTGTTTGTGCAGTTCCTAAAATATCCTTACCTTCTAATGCTGCAGGTATTGCCATACCTTGGATTGGAGTTGGTTTCGTAAAATTCATTTTATGTAATGAATTTTTCAATGAGTCTTCTATTTTTAATAATTTAAAATTTTCCATTTAATGAATTTGAAATATAGATAATGATTCTTTATTGCTGCTAAGTTTAATGCGATATCTATATGTTTTTAAAACAATCACAAGAAATGAATTTTTTGTTAATGTCTATTTAGCTAGTAAATACTGACTTTTTTTAAGTTTTCAAATCAAAGAATTAATGTATAAGAGCCACAATTTATGAGCAACAATATCAGAAACATCACCATCATCGCGCACGTCGACCACGGTAAAACTACTTTAATAGATAATCTAATGAAACAAAGTGGATCATTTAGAGAAAATGAAGTTGTGGATGAAAGATTGATGGATTCTGGTGAGCTTGAAAAAGAAAGAGGAATTACAATTTTAGCAAAACCAGCGTCAATTAATTGGAAAGACTCTAGAGTAAATATAATTGATACACCTGGACACAGAGATTTTGCTGCAGAAGTTGAAAGAGTGCTAAGTATGGCAGATGGGGCCTTATTGCTTATCGACTCGGCAGAAGGTGTAATGCCACAAACAAAATTTGTTTTATCTAAAGCCCTTAAACAAGGATTAAAACCTATTGTTGTAATAAATAAATTAGATAAAGCTGATCAAAGAGCTAATGAAGTTTTAGATGAAACATTTGATTTATTTGTAAGCTTAGATGCAAATGAAGAACAATTAGATTTCCCAGTTTTATATGCAAGTGGTAGATCTGGATGGGCAGATAAAGAAGTTGATGGTCCAAGAGAAAATTTAAATCCCCTTTTAGATTTAATCGTTGATCATGTAAAACCTGCTGAACTAGATAAAACCAAACCTTTCGCGATGCTTTCAACGCTTCTTTATGCTGATAGCTTTTTAGGAAGAAGCTTGGTTGGAAGAATTGCTCAAGGGACTGCTAAAGCAAATCAATCAATTAAAGCTATAAATTTAAATGGTGAAAAAGTTGATGAAGGAAAATTAACTAAAATTTTTAGATACGAAGGAACAAAAAAAGTCCCTATTGAAGTTGGTGAGGCTGGTGACATCGTAGTAGTGGCTGGGTTAGAAAAAGCCAATGTTGCTGACACTATTTGTGATCCTGAAGTTAATGAGCCAATTCCAGCAACACCAATAGATCCACCAACAATGTCTATTACAATTACAGTAAACACTTCTCCTTTAGCAGGAACTGAAGGTAAGAAACTTACAAGTACTCAAATAAGAGATAGACTACTACAAGAAGCTCAAAATAATGTTGGTATTACTTTCTCAGAAAATAATGGTAACGACTCTTTTGTGGTAAGTGGACGTGGAGAACTTATGTTGGAAATTTTACTGACTCAAATGAGAAGAGAAGGTTTTGAAATGACAGTAAGTCCACCTAAAGTATTATATAAAACTGATGAAAATGGAAATAAACTTGAGCCCATTGAAGAAATAACTATGGATTTAGATGAAGAACATTCATCTAAGGTAATAGACTCTATGAATAGAAGAAAAGGTAAGCTCATAGATTTAAAAGATACAGGTAAAGATAAAAAAAGATTAATATTTCATGCTCCAACTAGGGGGTTAATGGGATACACGAGCAGGTTTTTAACTCTGACAAAAGGAAATGGAGTAATCAATAGAATATTCCATGATTATGGGCCTTTTGAAGGAGATATGGAAGGTAGAAGAAATGGTGCTTTAATTTCAATGGAAAAAGGTAAAGCTGTAGCTTTTGCTATTTTTAATTTACAGGCTAGAGGAGAAATGTTTGTAACTCATAACGACCCTGTCTACCCAGGTATGATCGTTGGTTTGTCTCCAAAACCTGGTGATATGATTATCAATGTTATGAAAGGTAAAAAATTAACCAACATGAGAACTCAAGGAACTGATGAGAATGTTGTGTTAACTCCAGTAAGAAAAATGTCTATAGCTGAACAATTGAGCATGCTGAATACTGATGAAGCATTAGAAATTACACCTGATTCATGTAGATTAAGAAAAGCAATATTAGATCCACATGAAAGAAAAAAAAGTGAAAAATCTGGGGCTGCTGCCTAGTTAAAAGTTTTATTAACTAAAAATAAACCCAAAGCTACACAAG
>JAYOZQ010000091.1:0-3316 GCA_038154225.1 Candidatus Pelagibacter sp. | reverse complement strand
AAGTTGCAATGACAAGAGCAAGTAGTGGTGAAACTTTTGCAAAAATTAAAGCAGAGTCATCAAATCCAAAAGGAGATGTTTGGTTTGGTGGTACAGGTGATCCACACCTTACAGCTGCTCAAGAAAATTTGACTGCAGAATATAAATCAAAACATTTTAATGATTTATTACCAGCAGCTCAAAACCAAGCAGTAAATGCAAATTATAAATCTGTTGGTATTTATGTTGGTGCATTAGGTTTTGGATACAATAAAGAACTTTTAGCAAAAAAAGGTTTACCCGCTCCAAAATCTTGGATGGATTTAACTAAACCTATTTATAAAGGTGAAATCCAAATAGCTAATCCAAATTCATCTGGAACAGCTTACACAACATTAGCAACTATTATTCAGATTTTTGGTGAAGAAAAAGGTTGGGATTATATGAAAGCTCTTCATATGAATATCAATACTTACACTAAATCTGGTTCTGCTCCAATTAAAGCAACTGGTAGAGGTGAAAACTTAATTGGTATTTGTTTCCAACATGATGGTGTGAAACAAACTAAAAAAGGTTTGCCTGTTGTAACTGTATCTCCTGAAGAAGGAACTGGTTATGAAGTTGGATCTATGAGTATTATTGCAGGTGCAAGAAATATGAAAGAAGCTAAAAAGTTTTATGACTGGGCTTTAAGTCCTGCCATACAAACTATGGTTTTCACTTCAGGAAAATCTTTGCAAGTGCCCTCTAATACTAAGGCAAAAGCCGATCCTGATGCTCCAGACTTATCAACTATAAACTTAATTGATTACAATTTTAAAGTTTATGGAGACAAGACTAAAAGAGCAGGTCTGTTATCCAAATGGGATAATGACGTATCTGTAATTCCTAGATAATACTTAGGAATTAATGAGAGGACTCGTTATCTGTTGGATGCTCATAGGAGGATTGGGTTTCCTAATCTTTCCTTGGTATGTAACGGGTGACGGGTTTTTCTCTATTAATTGGATAAAAGAATATTCTTTAGAGGATTACGGTTCAGCCCTACCCCAAGTATTTATAAACAGCAAGTATTGGCTTTTACCTTTAGTGGTTCCTCTATTATTCCCTTTAACCACTCTTAAATTAAATCAAAACAATCCACTTTATTCAAAGATTTTCTTATATTCAGGGTTATTAGGTTTTTTTTATTTTTTTCTCCAAGGATTTTCTATTGGAATAAGAGGGTGGAATTTTGAGATTTTTCAATCCATTTTTGGTGATGTTGAAAATCAATTTGGAGTTGGATCTGGTGCAGTTTTAACTTGTTGTACTTTTATATTTTATATTACTCATGGTCTTTCTTCTCGTGGATGGCTTAATGGTGATAATTTTATTGTTGGAAGCATTGGAAGCATCATAATTTTAGTATCAACTTTTGTTTTTTTTCCAATTTTTAGAATGTTTACAGTAGCCTTTAAAGGAACTGAAGGCGGCTACGAAATAAGTAATTTCTCAGACAAAATATTTAATAAAGGAATTTGGGGATTAGACTGTCTTTATAGTGATTATGCTTGTGGAGTTTTTTGGAACACAGTTACTATGGGAACATTAACAGCATTTTCATCGACTGTTTTGGGGTTAGCTTTTGCATTATTAGTTGCAAGAACCAGTTTTAAATTTAAAAAAATAATTAGAGTATTATCTGTTCTACCTATAATCACTCCACCGTTTGTAATTGGTTTGGCTATAATAATTTTATTTGGAAGAACTGGTGTAGTAAGTAGTTTTCTTGAATGGGGTTTTGATATTGAGCCTTCTAGATGGATTTATGGATTGCCAGGGATATGGTTTGCTCAAACACTTGCCTTCACCCCCATTGCATTCTTAGTTTTAATTGGGGTTGTTGAAAGCGTCAGTCCTTCAATGGAAGAGGCGTCTCAGACATTAAGAGCTTCTAAGTGGCAAGTTTTTAAAACTGTTACCTTACCATTAATGAGGCCTGGAATAGCCAATGCATTTTTACTTGGCTTTATTGAAAGTTTAGCAGACTTTGGTAACCCTTTAGTGCTTGGGGCCGAATATGATGTTTTATCTACAGAAATATTTTTTGCTATTGTTGGTGCACAATATGATGAAACAAAAGCTGCAATACTAGCAATGATTTTATTATCTGTTGTACTAGTAGTATTTTATCTTCAAAATCAATGGTTAGGAAAAAAATCATATATATCAATTTCTGGAAAAGGTGACAGCGGAGTTCATCCTGAGCTTCCTAATAAAGCAAAATGGATGATTTATTCAACTGTGCTTCCTTGGGCATCCATTACTTTTATAATTTATGTAATGATTATGTTTGGAGGATTTGTTGAAATGTGGGGTGTTGATCACAGTTTTACCTTAAAACATTATATAGAAGCATTTAGTATTGATTGGGTCAAAGAAAGAGGCTTGTTGTGGACGGGTACAGCATGGAATTCGTTTAACACAACATTTGCAATAGCAATAATTTCAGCTTTTCCAACTGCAGCGATAGGAATTTTAACTGCCTATCTACTAACAAGACATAAATTCAAGGGAAAAAATGCTTTTGAATTTGGCACGATGTTAAGCTTTGCAATCCCTGGAAGTGTTATTGGGGTAAGCTATGTATTTGCTTTTAATGTTCCTCCTCTTGAGTTAACTGGAACAGGGATTATTTTAGTAATTGCTTTTGTATTTAGAAATATGCCTGTTGGAGTAAGGGCTGGAATAGCTGCAATGAACCAACTTGATCCCCATTTAGATGAAGCTTCCTCTACTTTAAATGCTTCCAGTTCTCAAACATTTAGAAATGTAATTCTTCCATTGCTTAAACCTGCAATAACGGCGTCATTAGTTTTTAGTTTCGTAAGAGCTATGACGGCAATTAGTGCTGTTATTTTCCTTGTGAGTGCTAATTATGACTTGGCAGTTTCATATATTTTAGGAAGATTAGAAAATAATGACTATGGACTTGCAATAGTATATTCATCAGCCTTAATTGTTGTTATGTTATTAACAATTACGTTAATGCAATTAATAATTGGAAAACGAAAATTAGGTAGAAGAGACCAGTCTGCTGGAATTTTACAAGGAAACTTAGGATAATGAAAAAAGCTGAAGTAAAATTTGAAAATATAACTAAAAAATTTAATGAAACTGTAGCTGTTGACAACGTAAGTTGTAATTTTGAAGCCGGAACTTTAACAACTTTACTTGGTCCATCTGGATGTGGCAAGACTACATCTTTAAGAATTATTGCAGGACTTGAAAGAGCCACAAGTGGAAAAATTTTAGTTGATAATGAGGATGTTACATTGCTACCAGCAACTGACAG
>JAYOZQ010000090.1:0-3319 GCA_038154225.1 Candidatus Pelagibacter sp. | reverse complement strand
TTACCTATGAATTTTGGTTCTGCTAATTGAGATTGTGCTGCTGCTTTTGCTTTAGATAAGGGTCTTGTAAATTTACATTCAGGGTAATTTGAACAACCAATAAAGGCACCACCTCTAAAGCTATTTTTTAAACTAAGTGAACCTGTATCACATAATTGACATTTTCTAACAACTTTACCATCTTTATCTTTGTCAAAAATTAATGTTCCTAGACTTTCATTTAATAAATCTAAAACTTCTCTAGTTCTTTTTTCTTTTACTTCTGAAACGTTATTATTAAAATCTTTCCAAAACATTTCTAAAACTTTTATCCAACTTTCTTTTCCAGTCGTTATTTCATCTAATTGGTCCTCTAATCCAGCTGTAAAATTATAATCGACATATTTAGAAAATAGTTTTTCTAAAAAAGCAGATATTAATTTTCCACGATCTGTAGGAAAAAATCTTTTGTTAAGTATTTCTGCATACCCACGGTTTGCAATTGTAGATATGATACTTGCATAAGTTGAAGGTCTGCCTATACCAAGTTCCTCTAATTTTTTTACCAAGCTTGCTTCAGAATATCTTGGAGGAGGTTGAGTAAAATGTTGTTCGTCAATAAGGGACTCAATATTAATTGGTCCTTTTGACATTTCAGGTAAGATAGCTTCATCCTCATCCTTGCTTGGACTTGGGAATACTTTCAAGAAACCATCAAATTTTAATACAGATCCGCTAGATTTACATATTGTTCCACCATCTTCTGTAGTTATTGTTATTGTGTTTCTGTCAAATTTTGCAGTCTCCATTTGAGATGATAAAGCTCGACCCCAAATTAAGTTGTATAATTTTTGTTGATCTGTACTCAAATATTTTTTAACAGTATCTGGTGATCTACTTATATCTGTTGGCCTTATAGCTTCATGAGCTTCTTGAGCATTCTTTGCTTTCTTTCCTGAATAATTTAGAGGTTTTTCAGGTAAATATTCATTCCCATATTGACCTTTAATAAAATCTCGAAAATCTGAAACTGCATCAGCTGAGAGATTTGTCCCATCAGTTCTCATATAGGTAATTAATCCTATTGTTTCCCCATCTATTTCGATACCTTGATATAGTCTTTGAGCAATTTGCATTGTTCTAGAAGCTCCAAACCCTAATCTGCTTGAAGCGACTTGTTGCAAAGTTGATGTTGTAAATGGACCAGATGGGTTTCTACTAACAATTTTTGAAGAAATATCACTTATGTTGAATTTCTTATCTTTAATACTTGCTATAGCATCATTTATTTCATTTTTATTTTTAAAAGAAAATTTTTCTATTTTTTTTCCATCTAATTGAGAAATACTTGACGTAATTAAGTTTTTTTTTTCATCTTGAAAATTAATACTTAAAGTCCAAAACTCTTCCGGATCGAAAGACTCTATCTCATGTTCTCTTTCAGTTATAAGTTTTAAAGCCACAGATTGTACTCTCCCAGCAGATTTTGATCCTGGAAGTTTCGTCCAAAGAATAGGGGATATATTAAAACCAACTAGGTAATCTAGGGCTCTTCTAGCCATATAAGCATCAACAAGTAACGGTTCAATTTGTCTAGGATTATCTATACCGTGTGTTACTGCCTTTTTGGTAATTTCATTAAAAACAACTCTTTCAACTTCTTTATCTTTTAAAAGTTTTTTTTCATTTAAATACTCTTTTACGTGCCATGCTATTGCTTCACCTTCACGATCTGGGTCAGTTGCTAAAATAATTTTACTTGAATCTTTTGCAGCATCAGTAATTTCTTTTAAATATTTTTTAGAAAAGCTATCAACTTCCCATTCCATTTTAAAATTTTGTTCTGGGTCAACAGAACCATTCTTTGATGGTAAATCTCTAATATGTCCATAGCTAGCTAAAACAGTATAATTATCACCTAAGTATTTGTTAATTGTTTTAGCTTTTGCAGGACTTTCAACTATGACTAGATTCATAATTTAACAAACTACCCAAAAGTCTTTGATAGTCAAATTAATAAATTTTAGTCTTACTTTCTTCTTTATTTTTCAACCGTTTAATATTTTCTCTGTGGGTGAAGAAGATTAAAACAAACATTATGCTAAAAAAAATAGCATTACTTATTTGGTCTGTTATGAGTATATAAATAGGTATTGATATAGAGCCAATAATTGATGAGAGTGAAGAGTATCTAAACATTAAAAATATAATCCCCCAACTTGCTGCAAAAATAATTCCTAGTAAAAAGTTTATAGAAAATAAAATTCCAACATAAGTAGCAACACCTTTGCCACCTTTAAATTTAAGCCAAACAGGAAACACATGTCCCAAAAAAGCACACAAAGAGGCTATATATATTAGGTCAGGGTAGTTAATTTTAACAAAAATAACTGGAATTATAGCTTTAGCTATATCTAGTACCAATGTCGAATAACCTATAAGTTTATTACCTGTTCTTAAGGCGTTTGTTGCTCCTATATTTCCTGAACCAATGTCTCTAATATCCTTGTTCAAAAATACTTTAGTCAAGATCAAACCAAATGGAATAGAGCCCATTAAATAAGAGGCAATACCAACAATTAAATAATCCATTCTTATATTTTAAATAATTCTTTACCTTTTACAAAGGTATTAGTTACTTTACCTTGAAGTCTCTTATCTTCAATTGAAGTATTCTTAGATTTTGAAACTAAATTTTCTTTTTTTACAATCCAAGGTTTATCTAAGTCTACAATGCAAAAATCCGCATCATTACCTATTGATAGATTTCCTTTATTAATCCTCAAAATCTTTGCTGGATTAGAAGTTAATGATTGAATAATAGTATCAAGTTTTACTGATCCATTATGATACAACTCTAATGATAAAGATAACAATGTTTCTATACCTGAAGCACCTGTTGCAGCTTGTGAAAAAGTTAATCGTTTAGACTCTTCATCCTCAGGCTTATGATCAGAAACAATTACATCGATTGTTTTATCTTTTAATCCTTGTACCAACGCTTCTCTATCTTCTTCTTTTCTTAAAGGTGGAGACAATTTTAAAAATGTTTTGAAATCACCAATATCATTTTCATTGAGGGACAAATTGTTTATGGATACACCACAAGTGAATTTAATATCATTTTTTCTTTCCTTAATAACTTCAACTGACTTTGCGGATGAGAGTTGAGATATGTGATATCTACATTTATTCTTTTCAAGAAGCGCTAAGTCTCTTTCTATAATTATTCTCTCAGCAATATCAGGTATTCCTGATAAACCTAGTTTAGTTGCAATGATACCAGAATTTATCATTCCATTTTTAGACAGATGATAGTCTTCTGCATGTTGCATTATTA
>JAYOZQ010000089.1:0-3323 GCA_038154225.1 Candidatus Pelagibacter sp. | reverse complement strand
TGTTAGATTAATTGATAATTTTTAAGCCTATAAGAAATAAGCACCAACACCCAAAAATGACACAAAACCTATAACGTCAGTAATTGTTGTGACAAATACGCTGGATGCAATAGCCGGATCTATATTCATTTTTTTTAAAGTAACTGGAACTAAAATACCAAAGAGTCCTGCAATTATCATGGTTAGAACCATTGAAATTGAAATTATAATTGAAAGAGTGCTATCTTGAAACCAAATTTGAACAATAAAAGCACTTATAACTGCGAAAATAATTCCATTTAATATTCCGATAGAAAATTCTTTAATAACATTTGAAGTAAAATTATTTTCTGTCAAATCGTTAGTTGCTATTGTTCGAACTGTTACAGCTAAAGTTTGCATTCCAGCATTACCACCCATTGATGCAACTATAGGCATCAAAAACGCTAACACTACCATTTGCTCAATCGTTGCACCAAATAAACTAATGCACCATGTGGCTAAAAATGCAGTAAATAAATTTAATAAGAGCCAGTTAAATCTTCTTTTAGTTTTAGTTATTACACCATCAGTAATTTCCTCATCACCTACCCCGGCTAATCTCAATGCATCTTCTTCAGCTTCTTCTTGTAATACAGTTAAAACGTCATCACTCATAATCATTCCAACTAGCTTATTATTTTTATCTACAACTGCAGCTGAATTTAAATTATAATTTTCAAACAAGTTAGCTACTTCCTCTTTATCCATATCAACTGGTATTAGTAATTGAGACTCTGACATAATCGAAAGCATTTTTGTATCCCTTGAAGTAGTTAACACACGAGAAGAAGGAACTGTGCCTATGGGTTTAAATTCTTCATTAATTATGAATATTTCTAAAAATTCCTCAGGAAGATCTTTATTTTCCCTTAAATAATCTATTGTTTGACCTACAGACCAATTACTAGGTATAGCTGTAAATTCTCGTTGCATTATCCTTGCAGCCGTATCTTCTGGATAACTTAAACTTTCTAATAATGCAAAACGGTCTTTTGGTGGTAATGAGCTAAGAATATTATTTTTATCTTCTTCTGGTACATTTTCTAATATTGATATTGCATCATCAGACTCAAGATTAGTTAAAATTGAAACAATTGAATCTGATGAAAGATAAGTAATAATTTCTGTTTGAACAGACTCATTAAGTTCAACAAAAACTTCAGGGTCAATTTTAAAATTATTAAGTTTAATTAGACTTTCTCTATCAGATTGATTTAAGTGTTCAATAATATCAGCAGCATCTGCTGGGTGCATTTCTTTAAAAGAATTAGTAATAAAAAGAGCATCATTGTTAGCAATTTTAGTGGTAACTACTTTTATATATTCTTTATTAAATTCAAAATTTACTTTTTTATCTTTTATTTTTTTAACTAAAGACATAAATCTACCTATAATTTAGATTGGACTATTAATAGATAATTAAGATAATACAATTTATAAATGAATATAGAGATCAAAAAGTCAATAAAACCAATAAATTATTTTGATGCTATAAACCTATTAGAGAAGAGGTTAGAGAATTTACATAATAATATTGATAAAGAACTAATTTGGACATTAGAACATAATGAAATATTTACAGCAGGGACAAGCTTTAAAGAAAGTGAAATTTTAGATAATTCTATAGAATTAATAAAAACTAATCGAGGTGGAAAAATAACTTGCCATGCACCAGGTCAATTGGTTTGTTATTTTGTTTTAGATTTAAGAAAAAAAAAAGATATTAGAAAGTTTATTTCTTGTATTGAAAAAACAATCATTGAAACTTTAAAAGAATACAAGATAGAAACATTTTCAGACAAAGATAATATTGGAATATGGCACAAAAAAAATAACTCAATTAATAAAGTTGCAGCAATTGGAGTAAGAGTTAAAAAATGGATTGCTTATCATGGGTTTGCGATAAATATAAATAATAATCTAGAACAATATAAAAAAATTATACCTTGTGGAATTACTGATAAAGGAGTTACCAATTTGATTAATATTAATAATAATGATTATTCAGACTTAGATAAATTATTAATAGAAAAATTTATTTCAAACCTGAAAATCTAAGTCTTTTTGTCTTTAATAATTTTCTAAAATAATCTGGTAGTAAAGCGGTATATGTATGCTTTACATCATCAATAATAAATTTAATCTGATATGAATGAAGCATTAAATTCTTGTTTAACCCCCTTGAAGAGTTAGATAATTTATACTTAATATCACCAAAGATTGGTTGTCCTAAAGCATATAATTGCTTTCTAAGTTGATGTTTACGACCAGTAATGGGTTTTAACTCAACTAAACTTGCTTCTGAATTCTTATCTAAAACTTTAAAAATTGTTTTTGCTTTTTCTATAATTTTTTTATCTCCATCATACCGGATAAGATCATCATTCCATTCACCTGCATCTGTATTTAATTCACCGTGGCAAATAGCTAAATATGTTTTATGAACCTTTCTTAATCTAAACAAAGAGGTTAATAATTGAGCAGACTCTCTTGTTTTAGCCATAATAAAAACACCAGAAGTATCTTTATCTAATCTATGTACTGAATAAGGTTTTGTGCCTTGAAAGATTTCACTTTTAGCAAAAATATCAACTAAATTTTTTTTTGATTTAGTGCCACCCTGTACAGAGATACCTGAACTTTTATTTAATACGACAAAATTTTCATTATTATCAATAATTTGATCTTCATTAGATTTTATAATTTCTTTTGATGGTTCGAACTTTATTTTTTTTTGAACAATCGTTTCTTTAAAATCCAAGTTAAAAAAATTTACAATATCGTTTGTTTTAACTTTGGTTGAACTTTTGATTTTTTTTTTATTTATTTTGATTTTGCCTGATCTTAGGTATTTTTCAATTAGTCCTTGTGGAATTTTACCTATTTTGAGTCTGGTCCAACGATCTATACGCATATCATTACACGTTGAATCAACGGTATATGACTTGTTCATGCTTTAAAGTTTATGCTGTTGCTTGTTTCTTTTCTTCAGCTTTTGATGCTTCTTTATTAGCGTCTTTTTTTGGCTTATCAATTCTTTTAGCTTCAACATCTCTATCTACAAATTCAATGATAGCCATAGGTGCGTTATCACCATATCTAAATCCAGCTTTTATAATTCTTGTATATCCACCATTTCTTTTTTCATATCTTTTTGAAAGCGTTTTTTTAACTTTATTTGCCGATTTAACATCTTGAAGTTGAGAAACTAACATTTTTGTAGTCTGTAATGTTTCTTTTTTACCTAATGTAATAATCTTATCAGCTTGAGGTTTTAAAAATTTAGCTTTTGGCAAAGTAGT
>JAYOZQ010000088.1:0-3359 GCA_038154225.1 Candidatus Pelagibacter sp. | reverse complement strand
AAATATGCTTGTAATTAAACCGGATGAGTGTATAGATTGTGGCGTTTGTGAGCCTGAATGTCCAGTGGATGCCATTAAAGCTGATACTGAGCCTGGAAGCGAACAATGGTTAGAAATCAACAAAAAATACTCTGAGATCTGGCCTAATATAAGTGAAAAAAAAGATCCTCCAACGGATCATGAAAAATTTAAGAATGAGCAAAATAAGTACGAAAAATATTTTAAAGAAAATCTTTAAATCTAAACCTGAAAAAAAAGTGAAAAAAAAAGTTACTGCCACAAAAGTAGTTAAAGCAAAGAAAGTAGCTAAAGATAAACCAAAAAAAGTTAAAAAGGTTGTTGCTAAAAAAACAAAAAAAGTATCAAAAAAAATTACACCAAAACCAGTTAAAGCAAAAAAAGTAATAAAAGTTGCTGAGGTAAAAGAAGAAGCAAAAGTTGATAATCTTAGAATTTCAAAGAGCAATGAAGTAAAACCTGAAATTAAGAAAGTTAAAAAACAAGAAACTGAAAAAAGAGAATATAAAATAAAAGACCATGTGGTTTACCCAAAACATGGCGTTGGTCAGATTACTGAATTTAAAAAAATAAATATAGGTGGAATAGACGTAGAAACATACGTTATCAAATTTGAAAAAGATAAAGCAAATGGGATGGTTCCAGTAAACAAACAATCACATTTGAGACCTTTGGCAACAATCAATCAAGTGAATAAATGTATTTCTATTCTAAAAAGTAAACCAAAAATAAAAAGATCTATGTGGAGTAGAAGAGCACAAGAATATGAAGCTAAAATCTCTTCTGGTAAGATTTATGAATTAGCAGAAGTAGTAAGAGATTTAAACAAAGGTGATGATCTTATGGTTGATCAATCATATAGTGAAAGACAGTTATTTGAAAAAGCTTATGAACGAATTTTATCTGAGTTTCAGATTGTTTTAAATGTATCTTTAGAAGATACTCAAAAGAAACTTGATAAAGCTTTAAAAAGAAACTTAGGTGGTCAAGCTCAACCAATAGCTTCTACACCAAAATCAGCTGCTACAGAATTACCTGTTGAAGAACCTATTGCTGATCCAGACGAAAATTTAGACGAATAAAAAAAACGCCTCTCATACAATTTGTAATGAGAAGCGTTTTTAGTAAAGATTAGTAAGTTACTATCTTTTTCTTTTTTTAGCTTTTTTAGCCTTTTTAGCTTTTTTCTTAGTTTTCTTTGCTGCTTTTTTCTTAGTTTTTTTAGCAGCTTTTTTTCTTTTCTTAGGCATCTTTAGCTCCCTAGTTAAGTTAAACGAATCAAATTGATTCGCTATTAATATATTTTTATTTTTTTATGCAAGTTATGTCAATTCTTTAATTAAAAAGTAAATTTGTAAAAATTTTTTTTTAATTTTATTTTTTATTAAATTTTTTTTTATTAATTTAGTTAATGTTTATGCGGATAATAATCAAACTTTTAAACACAACTTAATAAAGTTCTTCTAATTGGTTTTTATATTTTTCTGTAACTTTTTTTCTTTTAACTTTCATTGTTGGAGTCATTAAACCATTTTCTATAGAAAAATTTTCATCTATTAATTGAATTTTTTTTATCTTTTCTAATAAAGTTAATTTTTTATTTATTTTTTCAATTACATTATTAATTTTTTCTTTTTCGTGTAAAAAATCTTTACTAGGAACTACTAAAGCAACCAAATAATTTTTTTTATCGCCATAAACCATACATTGATCGATTTCAGGTTCATTTGTAATCATATTTTCAATTTTGGCCGGTGAAATATTATCACCACCAGCACTAACGATGATATCTTTTTTTCTATCAGTAATTTTTAAATAACCGTCCTCTGGGTCTATTTCTCCAATGTCTCCTGTGTGAAGCCACCCATTAACAATTACTTTGTCCGTCTCTTCTTTTTTATTCCAATATCCCAACATTACATTTTCACCTTTAACCAAAATTTCACCATCTTCAGCTATTTTAACCTGGTTTCCTTTAAAAGGTGGACCAACAGTTTCTACTTTTATCTTGTGTATGGGGTTACAACTTACAACCGGAGATGTTTCAGTTAAACCATATCCTTGTAAAGTAGGTAGTCCAACTGAATTCAAAAATTCCCCTATTTCTTGATCCAGTGCACCTCCACCAGAAACAAAAGCTTTTAAATTTCCTCCAAACTGTTTTTTTATTTTTTTTCGAACTAATGTTTCAACTATCAAATTGAGTAATTTTTCAGAAAAAGTCATTTTTTGATTTAATAATTTTTTCTTACCCAGCCGTAGAGTTTCTTCTATTAGTTTTGCTTTAAAACCAGTTTGTTTTTTTAAATTTATATTTATTTTGTTGTAAAGATTTTGATAAAATCTTGGAACAGCTGTCATAATTGTTGGTTTTGCTTCAGATATATTTTCTAAAAGTTTTTCTATTTTTTCTGCATAAAATACCTTTGCCCCTACAGCTATCTGGGCAAATTGCACACAATGTTCGTAGGAATGGGATAGAGGAAGCCATGTCAAAAATACAGGCCTAGAGCTAAACAATGGCTTCATGATTTCACATGCTCCTACAAGATTATTTAAAATTCCACCGTGACTTAAGATTACTCCTTTAGGATTTCCTCCGGTTCCAGATGTATAAATTATACAAGCAGGAGAAGTTCTTTTTAATTTTTCATTTTGAATTTTATCTTCATCTAATAAATCATTTTTTAATATGAGATTAAAATCAAGATATTTATCTTTATTAATTATATCTAAATCATGAATTACTTTATTAACTTCATCTAATGTTATGACTTTTTTAATAAATTTTTTTTCATTAATTGTGTTATTTAATTTTTTTAGCAGCTCATTGTTTGAGACTATAATCAAACTAGGTTCACAATCCTCAATTAAATATTTATAATCATCCTCTGTATATGTGGTGTAAGCAGGAACAGTAATTCCACCTGATAACATTATTGCCATATCTGAAACGAACCATTCTGGTCTGTTTTCTGAAACTAAAAGACATCTGTCACCTTCTTTTATATTTTCTCTAATAATTTTTGATAATTTTAAAATATTTTTTTGTGTTTCCTCCCATGTATATGATTTTTTATTATTTGGATTTAGCCATTGTAAAAAAATGCTTTCTTTATTTTGCTTTTCTAATTGATGAGAAAACAATTCTATTAAGTTGTTTAGTTTATCTAAATTCATATTTTTATGGTGGGCGAAGAGAGAATCGAACTCTCACTTCTTGCGAAACACGATTTTGAGTCGTGCGCGTCTACCAGTTCCGCCATTCGCCCTGGGTATTCAATTAAATTATATTTAAATAGTATAAGAACTAAATTTATATTAAAACCAAAAAATGTTTC
>JAYOZQ010000087.1:0-3374 GCA_038154225.1 Candidatus Pelagibacter sp. | reverse complement strand
AGTAATTTTGGTAAAAATTTCATAACCACTTTTTGTGATAAAATTTTTCTAATTAAAAATGAGTATTTTTTTAAAACTTCAATCACTTCCTCTGCATTTTTGCCACCCAATGGAAGCACATATGCTTTAGCAATTTTCAAGTCTTGGCTCATTCTAACCTCAGTAACCGTTATAGTATTAGTTTCTAAATTCGGGACCTTAGCCTCATTTTTTATAAAAATCATGCTTAAAGACTGCTTGATCATTTCTCCAACCCTTAGCTGTCTTTGTGATATTGGCTTTCCAATTCTATCGCTCATTAAATCATTCTCTCAGTAGATGTTACACTAAATGCCTCTATTGTGTCGTTTTTTTGGAAATCCATGTAATCTTTTACTGTAATTCCACACTCTTGACCGTTACTAACCTGTTTTACTTGGTTTTTTTCTCTAAATAGAGTTCCAACTTTTCCTGTATAAATAATTGCTCCATCTCTAATTATTCTAACATCTGAAGTAGTAGTAATTTCACCTTCCATCACTTTTGACCCTGCTACTTTTCCAGCTCCTGAGACTTTAAAAATTTCTAAAATTTGAGCAGTTCCTGTAACTGTTTCTTGAATATCAGGAGATAATAATCCTGACATTTTTTGTTTTATATAATCTAAAACTTCATAAATAATATTATATGATGAGATTTTAATTTTTTCATTTTCTGCTAATTTTTTTGCTTCCTTACTTGGCTTAACATTGAATGCAATTAAAACTGCATTTGAAGCTTTAGCTAAAGTAACATCTGTTTCAGTTACCATTCCTATATCTGCTAAAATTATTTTTGGTTTAACTTCATCATGTTTAATCTGACCAATTGCATTTTTAATTGCTTCAGATGATCCATGTACATCAGATTTAATTATTAAATTTAATTCCTCTGCTGAATTATCTGAAAAAGCTGAGTCTTGCGTTGCAAATGTTAATGGGTTTTTGGCATCTTTACTTTCTTGAGCTCTGTTTTCACTTAAAGTTTTTGCCTCTTTTTCATTGTCAACAACAATAAAATCATCTCCAGATTTTGCTGCGCCATTAATTCCTAAAATTTCAACTGGTGCTGATGGAGGCGCTTCATTGATATTTTTTCCTTTATCATCAATTATTGCTCTAACTTTTCCCCATTTCAAACCACTTACAAAAAAGTCTCCTCTTTTTAAAGTTCCAGTAGTTACTATGATTGTTGCAACAGGTCCTCTGCCAACATCAATTTTAGATTCTAATACAATTCCTGTAGCCTTAGATTCGAAATCAGTTTTTAAATCTAATATTTCAGCTTGTAAAATAATTGCTTCAACTAATTTATCTAAATTCATTTTAGTTGTTGCTGAGATTTCAACCATTAAAGTATCTCCTGATAAATCTTCAGCAATAAGCTCATGCTCTAGTAATTGGTTTTTAATTTTTTGTGGATCTGCATCTGGTAAATCACATTTGTTAATAGCTACAACTATTGGAACATTTGCAGCTTTAGCGTGCTTTATAGACTCTACTGTTTGTGGTTTAACACCATCATCAGCAGCTACCACTAATACAACCACATCTGTTAATTTAGAACCTCTTGCTCTCATTTCTGTAAATGCGGCGTGACCTGGTGTGTCAATAAAAGTTAATTTATTAGATTGGCTTTCTATTTGATAAGCTCCAATGTGTTGAGTTATTCCACCAAATTCTCCAGATACAACATTTGCACTTCTTAAAACATCTAGCACTGAAGTTTTACCATGATCTACGTGACCCATCACAGTTATGATTGGTGGTCTATTTTTTAAATTTTCTACTCTTGTGGCTTTAATCTTTTGAATTATTTCTTCAGCTTTTTCTTCTCTAATTGGATTATGCCCAAACTCTTTTACTAAGTATTCAGCAGTATCAGCTGCTAATGTTTGATTGATAGTTACTGTTACGCCCATTCCAAATAAAAACTTAATAACATTACTCGATTGTTCAGCCATTCTGTTAGCAAGCTCTCTAACGGTAATAGCTTCTGGAATATTCACATCTCGTTTAACTGGTTTTAAATTTTCTTGAGCTTCTTCTTTAGTTAAATTTTTATTTTCTTTTTGCCTTGCTCTCTTAACAGAAGCTAAGCTTCTTTCTCTTGCTTCAATTTCATCACTTAAAGCTCGTGAGACTGTTAATTTTAATTCTCTTTTTTTGGTTCCAGCTTTTAAAGTTTTTTTATCTTTATTATCATTGTCCCCTTTAAGTCTTTTTGTGGCTCTTTGCTCCGCCAACTTTCTTCGCTCAAAGTCATTTGTTATTGGGGGTGATTTAGGTGCAAATGAGGGTTTTACAGGAGCTCCTCTATTAAATGTTGAGGTCGTTTTCGGCTTAAAGCTTCCAGGTCTAGACGATCCACCTCTGCTTGGAAATTTGCTTGGTTGTTTTTCTATTACTACAGAATTTTTTCCTTGAGTTTTTGCAAGCTCAATATTTTTGAACGATTTTTTGGCTGTGCCAGATATTGTTAATTTTGTTTTCTTTTCCATAGCTCATCACTCAATCTTTGTAGACAATATTTCTCGCAGACATAATCAGTTCATCCGCTTCTTCTTTTGATAAAGCAAAATCTTCCAGGTAACCTTGGATTTTTACTCTTTCACCTTTAACGATATCAAATCCACCTGTTAGCTCGTCTGATGCTAAATCAGCAAAATCTTCTAAAGTTAGAATTTTTTGATCACCTAAAGTCATTAACATTCCAGGCGTTAGTCCTTTTAAATTTATCAAAGCATCTTGAAGACCTAATTCTTTTATTCTTTCTGAAATATCTTCTTGATCTTTTTGATGAAATTCTTTTGCTCTTTCTATTAACGCTTTTGCAGTATCTTCTTCAATACCTTCAATTTTCATTAAACTTTCTGCAGTAGTATCTTTAATATCATCTATTGATGAAAACCCTTCAGCAACAAGTAATTGACCCAACGTTTCATCTAACTCTAAGTTTTTAACAAAATTTTCTGTTTTTTCTTTAAATTCAGATTGTCTTCTTTCCGAGTCTTCTGCATCAGTCATTATATTAATTTCATAATTTAATAACTTAGTTGCAAGTCTTACGTTTTGACCTCTTCTTCCAATTGCTTTACTTAAATTTTCTTCAGTTAAAATTACGTCTAATTTTTTTCTTTCTGAATCTACATTTACTCTTTGAACTTCTGCTGGTGATAAAGCATTTGAAACTAAAATTGCTGGATCTTCAGACCAATTTACAATATCAATTTTTTCACCTTGTAATTCATTTACAACAGCTTGAACTCTAGATCCTCTCATACCCACACAAGCTCCAACTGGATCAAGAGATGTATCTACTGCTTTAACACAAATTTTTGCTCTACTGCCAGGATC
>JAYOZQ010000086.1:0-3439 GCA_038154225.1 Candidatus Pelagibacter sp. | reverse complement strand
CCAACCATACCCATAAATATTGAACATAAAAAAGGTCCACCCATAGCTCCCATTCCAAATGTAAACTGCAAACTAGCACCAGCAGCAACAAACTTTTCTTTAGGAATAAAATCATTTGTATGCGCAAGAATTAAGGAGAACATTGGTAGACTGCAAAAAGAAAATAAAATTAAAAATATATAAAACCAAAATTTACTTGTGGCTAATTCACCTGGTAAATACATTTGTCGTGAAGATAAAATTGCACAAAATGCGAAAAAAGCTGCAGCAAACGTTACGATAATAATCACTTTTCTTCTATCAAACATGTCTGACAATTTTCCAATTGGCCACTGTGAAATTGCACCGGATATAGCAAGCAAGAAAGTTACTAAGGAAATTTGAAAAATAGAAAAATTCATTGTTGTTGCGTATACAGCAAGCAAAGTGAATAACGCAGATTGTATTGTTCCATAAAAAAATGAACTTACCATTCCAAAAGGAGATGAGATAAATGCTTCTTGTAAAGACATTGTAGATATCTTTTTAAATGTTGGAGCTTTTCTTCTAGTAAGTAAAATTGGAATTAGAGCAGCTGAGGATATAACGGATAACAATATAAAAGGTTGAAAGTTAAGAGGGTCACTAAAGTTAAGTAAAAACATTCCAAGTCCCATGGCGCCATACAGAATGACCATGTAGACAGATAAAACACTTCCTCTGTTTTTGTTACTTGCTCTATCATTTAACCAACTTTCAGCGACAGTATAAATAGAGACCATACTAATTCCAGTAAGCACTCTTAATAAAAACCAGACAAAAGGACTTACATATACAGCGTGAATTAAAACTACAAGTGATGCAACTGATGCAAAGGCTGCAAAAACTCTAATATGTCCAACACGAGAAATAATTTGAGGAATAGTTTTGGCTCCAATAAAGTAACCAACAAAATATCCAGACATCATAAATCCAGTTGCAGTTAAACTAAACTCTTCTTTAACTGCTCTAACCCCAAGTAGTGATCCTTGAAATCCATAGGCAAGCATCAATGCACCCATTCCCAAGAATAATGCCCATGAATTTTTTAATACTTTTTCCATCTGAATCGCTATCTATTTCTGATTTGTGGCCAAATCAAGTTAATTGTATTTGAAGATTTACGAATTTTTGAGTTTTAGGTAAGAGTGGACGGCGATGGTAAATATGATTACTGCACCCCCAGTTATCGTTTCGATACTAGGCTGCTCTTTAATTACCATCCATACCCAAAAAGGACCAATGATAGTCTCTAACAAAAAGAATAAATTAACTTCTTCTGCTGGAATAAATCTAGGAGCAATGGTTACAAGAACAAAAGGAATAGCCACACACATAATACACATTAAAGGAATGATATATAAATCAAGGTCAACTAGAGCGTATGTTTCAATGAAAAACATAGCAAATACTGCAACAAATAATTTTCCAACTACAGCTGCTGGAACTAAGTTCTTCTTTTTAGCAGATCTTATAGTAACAGCTCCAATTGCAAGACCAAGAGCAGTGACAAGACCGAGTAAATCACCATAAATATTACCCAATTGAATTGAATCGTAGAAAATATAGACAGCTGACATAAAAGTAATTCCAATTGCAATCCAAGTTTTATTATCAGGCATTTCTTTAAGGAAAATCGCACCTAAAACTGCTGATAACATTGGAGCCATTGCAATCATCACTAAAGTATTAGCTACATTAGTATTTTGAATTGAAACCACAAAGGCAATGTTTGTAACAGAAAAAGTTGCAATATAAATTACTCCATGTCGACCACTGTTTAACAGCATCTTAAAAAATTCTGCTTTATAAATTATGAGCATTCCAATTAAAACAGTGAAGAAGGGGATAGCCCCACGGTAGAAAACCAAACCCCAAGTATCGACATTTGATAACCTAATAAATAAACTGTCAGGGGTTATAAACATTACCGCAATAAAAGCTAATAATGATCCTTTTTTTTGATCTGATAATGCTTTCATGCTTTTAATTCTCTCCAAAAAGTTTTTGCAAGATTAATTCCTGATAAATCATATAGTGTTTTCAATCCAGTAGGAGACGTGACATTGATGTCACCATTTAGTTTTTGATCAATAAAATCAATACCCGCAAAAAATATATTTTGTTTTTTCAAATCTTTTGCGATTAATTTTGAAATTTTATTTTCAATTTTTGTAAGTTTTATATTGATAGGTTTAGCACCTTTGCTCATGTTACTTAAAAAAGAACCTTTTTTTGGAACTCTAGATATTGCCCCACATACTTTTCCATTAATCAAAAACACTCGTTTATCTCCTTCACTAATTTTAGGAATAAATTTTTGACACATGATGTGGTCATGTTGTTTTATAAATCTTTTGATTAGTTTTAAATTAAAACTAGTTAATAAATGAATATCATTACCACTATAACTGTGAATAGGTTTTAAAATTACTTTTTTATGTTTTTTAAAAAAATTCTTAATTTCATCTATATTTTGGGTAAAGATAGTGTTTGGCATATATTTTTGAAATTTAACTGAATAGAGTTTTTCAGACACATTTCTAATTGAAGTTGGATTATTTAAAATTTGAACCTTATCTTTAATGGAATCTAAAATATAAGTTGCAGATATATATTCTAGGTTAAAAGGAGGGTCCTGACGAATTAAGATAAACTTACATTTTGTAAGATCTAGTTTTTGTTTTTTTAAAATTTTAAAAAATTTTTTATTTTTGTAATTAAATTCAATAAAACAACCAGCTGCAATAACTTTGGAATTAATTATAGATAGATCTTTAGGGTCATAATAAAATATTTTATAGTTTTTATTTTGTATTTCATGTGCAAGAAATATACTGGTATCTGTAACAGGATTAAGTTTTGAAGGGTTATTTCCTTGAACAGCAACTATTTTATTTGTCATATAATTCAGTTAAATCTTCATTTTTAGAAAATTTATTAATCATATGATCTGCGTTTGTTGTTTTATTATCAATTACATTTTGCAAGTGATTTAAAAATAAAGTTTCGTTTTTACCTTTTTTGTTCAAAATATCTCGTGTATCTAATCCTTTTTTAGATAAGTCTAACAAAGTGCCCGCCCAATACAGTAAATCTTTACCCATTAATTGGGTATTAAATCCTTTTTGGGGAGCTTCTAAATAAGCATTAATAATTTTATCTTCATCCCAATTAGAAATTAAATCATAAACTTCATCTAAATTTCCATATAACAACCCGATATTAAATGCAGGTCCAGCACACAAGCAATCCCAACCACATGTATCCATTGATCTAAGTTCAATATATTTTTTTAATCTATTTTCTGTAAAAATAGTACTTAGGTGAGTGGTTAAGTCATTTTCTGTTGGTAGTCGGTTACCAATTTCATCAATTTTACCCTCCATAAAATCTTTAAATAAATATTTTCGACCTGATA
>JAYOZQ010000085.1:0-3487 GCA_038154225.1 Candidatus Pelagibacter sp. | reverse complement strand
CTAGCAATATAATGTTTTTGATATATTTTGAAATAGAATAATGACTATAAAATCAATTCAAACTTTATTTTCTGAAGCGATGCAAGAAATAAAAACAATTAATGCGGATGAAGCTTTAAAAATGGTTGAAGAAAATAACTGTAATTTAATTGATATTAGAGAAGGCAATGAATTAGAAAGTACGGGTAAAGTAGAAAATTCAGTTCATATACCAAGAGGAAAATTAGAAATTTTTTTAGATCCTAACAGCGCTTTATTTCAACAAGGTGTTTTAGATCAAAATAAAGAAATGGTTTTATTTTGTGCTGGTGGAGTAAGGTCTGCTTTAGCGGTTAAAGCTTTAAAAAATATGGGGTATGAAAAAATATCACATATTGAAGGTGGCTTTGGTTCAATTAGCCAAAGTAAATTCAAAATAGTATAATTTAATTTAATTCCTCAAGAGCATATTCAAGACGATCTTGTCCCCAAAAAATTTTATTATTTACAATAAAAGTAGGTGCCCCAAAGACTTCTTTTTCAAAAGCATCATTTGTTAATTGTTTCAAAGTATCTTTTATTGATTGCTGTGAAATTTTATCAAAAAAGATTTTACTATCTATTTTTAAATTCTCTAATAATTTTGAAAATTCTTTTTCTGATGATAGGTCTAAATTATCTCTCCAATAAGCATTAAAAAATATATTTAAATAATCTTCTTTTTGACTATCTTCTACAGAAAGATATCCTCGCATTATCGATAGTGAATTTATTGGGAATTTTAAATTCCATTTAAAAGAAATATTATTTTTTTTTGAAACTAATTCACAATCGCTTTGCATATTTTTCATTTTATATTTATTAAATGCAGGGGCACTAATTCCTGCTAGATTATGAAGGCCACCTAATAAAATAGGTTTATAATTAAAAATAATTTTTTGCTGTTCTTTGATTTTTTGTATTTTTTTATGAGCTATGTATGAATAAGGGCTAATTATATCGAAATAAAAATCTATATGGCTACTCATATAAGTTCATTCTTTTTGCATAGAAAATTCTGATGATCCAATAAAAGAATAAACCAATTGGTCCAATTAAATAAGTAATTATCAATGGGATCGCTACTAAGATTTTATTGATGTAAAACTTTTGAGAGTCTTTAACGATCCATCCGCCTACAAAAAGATTGATTGCAATAAAGTGTGTCCAAAAAAGCATTAAATATAAATGATCTTCAAACAATCTAGAAAGTTCATCTAAACCTAAATATAATGTGAAATTACCAATAAAATCATAACCAATTAAATAAGATTTATATAAAACAAAAATATAAACACCGCTTAAGATAAATATTGGAAATATTGATGCTACAAAAATTCTACCTAAATGGGATTGAGGAAAAAATATTAGCATAAACCAAAATGGTAATACTCCTATGTTGATCCACATATAAAGCATCTCAATAGTAAAATAAGTATAAATTTGTTCGATCATTTAAATATATTATATAAAATCTAAGCATGATTCCTATAAGAAATAGAAAAAAAACACTTCAAGTAACTGTAGAAGAGATGAGAAATTTTGCATTTGCTTATGTTGAAAAATACGCACCATCAAAACAACAGTTAAAAACTTATTTACTGAAGAAATATATGAAACTGTCTTCTTCTGATGTAAGAAAAAAAGACGTTAATAAATTGATCGATATTGTCTTGTCAGATCTAGAAAAAAGTAAATTCATCAATGATCAATTTTATTCTGAAAGCAAAGCAAAAAGTATGATCCAAAGAGGAAACTCTATTAATAAAATTAGAAACTATTTAATAGGCAAAGGAATTAATGATGAGTTTATAAAAGATACTGTAGATAAAATTAGAGAAGATAATTCTGACCAAGATTTTTTTTCAGCTATAAAAATTTGTAAAAAAAAAAGAATAGGGCCAGCTAGAGCTGAAGATAATAGAACTTTGTTTTATAAAAAAGATATATCTTTATTAGCTAGAAATGGCTTTGATTTTGAAACTTCAAGAAAAGTAATGGATATAGAAAAAGATGAGTATCTTAAAATAATTAATCTACTTTAGATTTTTTATCTTTTTCCTCTTCAACCAAGTTATTAATTTTTTGTCTTATATAGTTTTTAACAAACACAAAAACTAATAATCCAAAAATTGAAACAGAAACTATTATGATAAGTATAATTCTTAATTGTTCATCCATTATAATATATTTTTACTTTTTAAAATTAGACTAGGATTTTTAAGATCTTTTTTTCCATACAAAATTTCATTCCCATTAAAATCTGTAACAGTTCCTCCCGAGTGTATTAGTATCGCGTGACCAGCGGCTATATCCCATTCATAAGCTCTTGGTTCTGCAACGTAACCATCATATTCTCCAGCTGCAACCACACAAAATTTCAGTGAACTTTTCATTTTCACATTTTCAACTACTCCAATGTCTTGATATATTTTTTGAATTTCTGGTTTAATTTTGTTTGAATATGAAATAAATTTAATAGGTCTTTTATTTTCAATAACTTTATCACTTAAGTTTATAGTTTGTCCGTTAGTAAGCTCAAAAGCATTTCCTTCTCCAAATGAATAAAACATTCTTTTTTTTGCAGGGGCATAAATTAATCCTGCTACAGGCTTGTTATCAATTATTAAACCAGCATTAATTGTGAACTCTTCAAGGTTATTTATATAATCGTATGTTCCATCAATAGGATCAACTAACCAAAAATTTTTTAATTGAGTGTTATCTTTGTTATCAGAAGTTTCCTCAGATATAATTGGAATATCTGGTGTGATATCAGATATATTTTTAGTAATAAATTTATTAACTTCAAGATCGCCATTGCTGACAGGGGTGTTGTCAGGTTTTATTTCTTTTTTTAGACCTTTTTCTCTAAGGGATATTGACAAATCGCCAGCCTTTAAAAAAGGATCTACTAATTTTTCTATTATTTTTTTTATGTCCATTTTAAATTTATTTAATTCGTTTTAATTCCACATTTTTAGCATTGATTACTTTTTTTCCAGCGTTTTCAAAATTGACTGTTACTTTATCATTTATGATAGATTGAACTTGCCCAATACCCCAGTCTTTATTGTTTGGATTAGTGACTTTGTCACCTGGCTCATAATCTAAAATCATTTAATTTAACTTATATTGTAAATAAGTATAAATACCACCTTATGAATAAAGAATTAAACTCTATTGGAATTGATAAAAAGCCTGAGGATACGACAGTTGTCGTTGCTATGTCTGGTGGAGTGGACTCTTCAACGGTAGCCGGAATTATGAAAAATGAAGGGTATAAAGTTATAGGTATAACTTTGAAACTTTATGATGATGGAAAAGAAGTAGCTAAATCCAAACAATGTTGTTCAGGTCAAGATATCATGGATGCAAAACGGGTTGCTCATAAATTAGGAATTGAACATAAAATTTTATATTACCAAGATAAGTTCAAGCAAGGTGTTATAGATAATTTTGTTGATAG
>JAYOZQ010000084.1:0-3502 GCA_038154225.1 Candidatus Pelagibacter sp. | reverse complement strand
ATAAAAAAGGAGCTCCTCCTTTTTCAGTAGATGATAATTTATTTCATACATCAACTGAGGGGAAAATTTTAGAAAACCCAAAAAATTCTGCTCCTGAATTTATTTTTCAAAGAACTACTTCGCCAGAAAAAGCACCAAATAAACCTAGCTTTGTAACAATCAATTTTAAAAACAGTGACCCTATTGGAATTAATGGGAAAAAATTATCTCCATCAAAACTATTGGAAAAACTTAACCAGCTTGCGGGTAAAAATGGAATTGGAAGAGTTGACTTAGTGGAGAATAGATTTATTGGGATAAAATCTAGAGGAGTATACGAAACACCAGGTGGAACATTATTAATTCATGCACATAGAGCAATCGAGTCTGTAACTTTAGATAAAGAAACTATGCACAAAAAAGATCAAATAATGCCTAGATATGCTGAATTAATCTATAATGGTTATTGGGACTCTAAAGAAAGATTTAAACTTCAAAAAATTATTGATCTTAATAAGAATAAAGTAAATGGTTCTGTTAAACTCAAACTTTATAAAGGAAACGTAATTATAGAGTCTAGACAAACTAAAAGCTCTGCTTACTCTATGAAAAAAGTTTCTTTTGAGGAAAACAAAACATTTAATAAATCAAATGTAGAGAGATTTATTAATTATCACAAAAAAAAACTTCGTTCTTAAATTAATGAAAATAAATGTTTTTGCAGACACTATTTGCGGATGGTGTTTTATTGGACATGCAAATTTAAATAACGCATTAAAAAAATTTTCTAATATAAAATTTGATATTCGACATATCCCTTTTCAATTAAATCCTGATATGCCAGCTGAAGGAATTTCTAGAGAAAAATATCTTGAAATAAAGTTTGGTGGAAAAGATTATGCTGCTCCTATGTATGAAAATATGAAATTAAAAGCAAAAGAGTCTGGAATGAATTTTAATTTAGATAAAATAAACAAAACCCCAAACACTGTTCTTTCTCATTTACTTATAATTTTAAGTGAACAATTTAATTTAGGTAATGAAATTAAAGAAAAAATATATCAATCATATTTTATTGATGGGCTTGATATAGGAAATTTAGATGTTCTAATCAATATTGCTAAACAAAATAATATTTCTGAGAACGTATTTAAAGAATTTATTAATGAAAAAAATATTGAACATGTAAATTCAAAAATATCAGATGCGAAAGAAAAAAATATTAATGGTGTTCCCTTTTTTGAGATAGGGAAAGATTTTATTTCAGGCGCTCAAAGCGCTAGCCAAATAGAAAGCGTTATTAAAGCAAATTTAACCTAATATTTAGGACAATTTGACATTTGTTATAATCTTTAAAGATTATAACTTAAACCTATGGAATCGCTAAAAAACTGGATGGTAGATGCTGCAAACATATTGTTTGATGACAGCAAAAATGATCTTAGATCTTTACCAAGATCTGTAAGATTACAAATATTGTTAGTTTTAAGTTTTATTTGGACCACAGTTTTTAGTTTATATATTTTTTCTTACACAACTTTTGCATTTGGTTGGGCGGGTCTTTATATTGCTCATATTGGTTTAATATTTGCGGTGTATATGACCTTTAAACATTTTCATAAAGCAGAGGAAAAATCTAGCAGCGTTTTTAAAACAAAAAATTTTGACCCCTTTAAAATAATGGTCATTGTTTTTGTAGTAGTATTTATTTTTGTATTTTCTAAGGGGATAGAAGTTTTAACCAGTCCTAATCCAAGCTCATATTCTATTCCTTATGATGGACCATCTAAATCGGTGTTTGAAAAGTGGTTGCCATTTAGTAAAGATAAGTAATGGAAAAAATAGCAAAAAATCTGCAACTAATTTTAATGTGCATTATTTTAATAAGCACAGTAATTGCTGTTGGCATAGAAATTAAAAATATGTTTCTAAATCAATCAGTAACACTTGCTGATTTGTTGTTAATGTTTCTATATTTAGAAGTTCTTGCAATG
Organism: Candidatus Pelagibacter sp.; assembly: GCA_038154225.1. Taxonomy (GTDB): domain Bacteria; phylum Pseudomonadota; class Alphaproteobacteria; order Pelagibacterales; family Pelagibacteraceae; genus Pelagibacter. The sequence goes on along the minus strand of JAYOZQ010000084.1, from coordinate 1,529 downwards.
GTTAGGGTATTTTGGGATCAACAATCGATTAGCATAACTCTACCCCTTTTAATTGCAATCACTGCTCTTGCTCGATTTATAATTTTGCAAGGTAAAGAAATGGATCCAACTGCATTAGTATACGAGGCTGTTGCTATAGTTCTGATTGCAGCTGCGATTGTAATTTTAAGACTAAGACATAGCGATAAATTAGGTCTAAAGAAAAAAAAATCAAAATAGTTTAGTATGATATTTGAAGCTTCAAGGGCTAAAGCCATTGAAAAACTAAATCAGTTTGTTGAAAATAATCTTTCAGAATATTCTAAATTAAGAAATTTTGATTTTGGTCCTGATAATAGGTCTAATGTTTCTTGTTTGTCTCCTTACATAACTCATGGAGTAATTAATGAATTAGAAGTGATTGATAAATCACTTAAAAAATTTTCTTTTGCAAAAAATGAAAAATTTATTCAAGAAGTTTTGTGGCGAACTTATTGGAAAGGCTGGCTTGAGTTGAGACCAAATGTTTGGTCAGATTATTTAATAGAACTAAATAATCTTAGAAACGAATTTAAGAATAATAAAGATTACCTAAATGCAATCGAGGGGAAAACTGACATAGAATGCTTTAATCAGTGGGTAAATGAACTAAAAGAAAATAACTATCTTCATAATCATACTAGAATGTGGTTTGCAAGCATCTGGATATTTACTCTAGGGTTACCATGGCAATTAGGCTCTGAGTTTTTTTTACAACATCTTTACGATGGAGATGCTGCATCAAATACTCTTGGTTGGAGATGGGTAGCAGGCATTCAAACACAAGGAAAACATTACCTTGCAAGTGAATGGAATATTAAAAAATTTACGAATAATAGATTTCAAAATATTAAATTAAATGAAAATGCTCCCCCAAAAGTCTCTGAAAAATCTTACTCCTTAATAAAACGAGAATTCAATAACCCACAAAATATTGAAGAGAAAAATCTATTAATTTTTGAAAATAATCTATCTTTTGAAATCACTGATTTTAAAGAAAATATGTTTAAAAAAATTTATATAGTTTCAAACAAAAATGAACATAGATCTATAAAACTCAGTGAAAAATTAGTAAAATTTAAATCTCTTTTAATGGATGATCAAAGTCAAAGGTTAAAAGATAAATCTATAGATTGTGAGGTTATTGATATAAGTGAAATTAAAAATATTGATAACTGTTACGCACTGTATCCTAATGTTGGAGAAAATTTAGATTATCTAAATTCAAATAATTTAAAAATAAATTTTTTATACAGAAATCTTGATCAATTAGCCTGGCAATACTGTAATAAAGGATTTTTTAACTTCAAAAATTATATTCCAAAAATAATTTCGACTTTTAACTAAAACCAACGGATCATGCCAATAATACCTGCTGTTGCGTAAAAGAACTGCAACAAAAGTATTCCTTTATGACCTCCCCTGAAGGCCCAAATTCCAATTAAAATTGCTGATAACAGTAGTAAGCAGAAACCAAAAAATTCTATTCCAATATTTAGTGCTACAAACAT
>JAYOZQ010000083.1:0-3551 GCA_038154225.1 Candidatus Pelagibacter sp. | reverse complement strand
ATAAAAACAAAGATTGATTCACACGGTCATTTAGAACACGAACCTTTGTTAAGTGATTTAACCAATGTAATTAAACGTTCAAAAGAGATTGGTATAAAAAAACTATTAACAATTTCTACTTCATTTGAAAGTTTTGATCGAATTAAGACAATCATCCAAAAAGATGAAATAATTTATGGAACAATTGGTATTCATCCCCATGAAACAAACAAAAATAAAATTACTTCAGATATGATAATAAAAAACATCACTGAAAATGATAAAATAATCGGAATTGGTGAAACTGGTTTAGATTTTTATTACAACAATAGTGATAAAGACAGTCAAATAATAAGTTTTAAAGAACATATTGAGGCTTCTATTAAAACAAACTCACCATTAATCATTCATTCTAGAGATGCTGAAGAGGAAACTTTTAATATATTGAATGATTATAAAGATAAAAATCTAAAAATATTAATGCATTGTTTTACAGGAAGTTTAAATTTTGCCAAAAAACTCTTAACATTAGATGCTTTTTTTTCTGCTAGTGGCATTATTACTTTTAAAAATTCTACAGAGTTACAAGAAACATTTAGATTTTTGCCTTTAGATAAAATTTTAATTGAAACAGATAGTCCTTTTTTGGCACCAGTGCCTAATCGAGGTAAAAAAAATGAACCTTCATTTATTGATTATACTGCTCAAAAATTAGCAGATATAAAAAATATTTCTAAATTAGAGCTTATTAATTCCACTACAAATAACTTTAATAAACTTTTTTTTTAATTTAAATTTATGAAATTTATTATACTTGGATGTGGAAGTTCAATGGGTGTGCCAAGACCCGATGGTTATTTTGGAAACTGCGATCCAAAAAATAAAAAAAATTATAGAACAAGGTGCTCTGCCTTGTTAAAAACTTCTGAAGAAAATATATTAATTGATACCTCTCCTGACTTACGTCAACAACTATTGAGACATAATATCAAAAGAATTGATAAAGTTCTATATTCACATATGCATGGCGACCAAACTCATGGAATAAATGATTTAAGATCTTTTTATATTAATAGCAGGAGACAAATTAATGTCTTTACTGACGCTCCTACATCAAAATATTTAAAAGAGAGTTTCTCATATATTTTTAATAGCTATTCAAAAGAATATCCTGCGACATTAAAACTAAATAAGTTAACCAAAACAATTTTTACAAAAAATTATAACAGAAAAATTAATATTCAAAGTATTGTAGTTGAACACGGCAAAGTAAAATCAAATTGTTTTATAATAAATAAAGAATTAGCATATATAAGTGATGTAAGTAAAATTTATGATAAAGATTTTAAATATTTTAAAAAACTTAAATATTTAGTAATAGATTGTTTGTGGTATAATTATCATCCATCACACTTTAATTTAGAAGCCTCTTTAGCTGTGATTAGAAAATGTAAACCAAAAAAAGCTGTACTTACTAATTTATCACCTGTGTTAGATTATAAAGTTCTTAAAAGAGTTTTACCAAAAAATGTTATTCCAGCTCACGATGGACTAACTTTAGAATTATAAAATTTTTTCTATAGCTTTAGTGATCTTTTTTGACATTGGTTTTGTAAATGAAGCAAATGTATCTTCAATCTTGCCTTCTTTATTAACTAATATCTTATGAAAATTCCATTTTGGTACAGCAGATTTGCCGTGATTTTCTGAAGCCCATTTAAAAAGTTCATGAGCATTTTTGCCTTTAACTTCAGTAATAACTGTAAGTGGAAAGTTAATATTAAAATTTACTTCACAAAATTCTTTAACATCTGAATTGCTATTTTTTTCTTGATTAAATGAATTAGACGGGACTCCAAGGACAATTAAACCTTTGTCTTTATATAAATCCCACAATTCTTGTAATTCATCATATTGTTTTGTAAACCCGCAATAACTTGCAGTATTTACAATTAAAATAACTTTATTTTTGTAATCTTTAAAATCGATTGTCTCACCAGTTATACTCTCTATAGTGAAATCATAAATTTTTTGTTCGTAGTTTGCTGTCGTTGAAGTTTTAAAAAAAAACATAAATATAGTTATTAGAAATATTAATTTTCTCATTGATTGGGTTTATTTGGAGTAAGTAATATTAAAAAATAACCAAATAAAGTTGATAATAATGATCCAGTTAATACACCTATCTTAACTCCATCCATGTATTGCATGTTTTCAACGAAAGCTAAATTTCCAACAAATAAACTCATTGTGAATCCAATACCTGTAAGAACTCCAACACCATAAAAATTATACCAACTTGTGTTGTTTGGCATTTGAGCTATTTTTAATTTTATAGACACATAAGAAAATATAAATACACCCAATTGTTTACCCAAAAATAGTCCAAGTACGATACCTAGGGGAACTTTATCTAACAATGAGGCAAATGATAAACCCTCCAAAGAAACACCAGCATTTGCAAAAGCAAAAAGTGGCATTATACCAAAAGCTACATATGGACTAATTGCGTGTTCTATTTTAATTAATAAAGAAAAATCTTTTTCTTTTTTTCTATGAGGAATTGTCATGGCCAACAAAACACCAGCAATAGTAGCATGTATTCCTGAATTATGAGTAAAATCCCAAAGGAAAAGTCCGACAATCAAATAAGGTAAGAACTTTTTAATATTAAATTTGTTAATTAATAACAATAAAATAAATGCTATTAACATTAAACTTAAATACTTGATGCTTAAATCTCCTGAGTAGAATAGAGCAATAATTACTATTGCACCTAGGTCATCAATTATGGCTAAAGCTGTTAAAAATACTTTTAATGATAAAGGAACCCTTTTGCCAAGTAACGACAAAACACCTAAAGAAAAAGCAATGTCCGTAGCTGAGGGTATGGCCCATCCATTTAAAGTTTCACTATCACCTAGATTTACAAAAACATAAAATAGAGCAGGGACTAGCATTCCACCTACAGCTGCTATTATTGGCAATAGAGCCTGTTTAATATTTGAAAGTTCTCCTTGTAAAAATTCTCTTTTAATTTCTAAAGTGACAAAAAAAAAGAAAATTGCCATTAAAGCATCATTGATCCAATGTAATACAGATAATTTTAATCCAAAATTATTTATACCTATAAAAAGATATTTATTTAAGGTTGAGAAATATAATTCTGCTAAATCTGAGTTGCTTATAACTAATGCAATTATTGCAGCAAATAACAATACAACCCCACTTGCAGCTTCAAGTTTAAAAAACCATTTAAAAGGTTTAGATAAATAATTAATCATAACAAATTAAATTAGGTCTATAATAAATACTTTTATGTCTTGCAATGTTTCAAAAAGGTTAAATAATATAATTTCAAGTCCAGGAAACACATTTATTAATGGGTTTTTTAGAGTATCAAGCAAGATAATTAATGCCACAAAAGATATAATAAATACAATTAAATAAGAGAAAAACTTATTTCCAGTATTTTCTGTATTTTTAGATATTTTTATTTCTTTTTGTTTTTCTTTATTTTTTTTTTTTTTTTGATTATTTAATTCAGTTTCAATTTTTGATAGTGGATTTTT
>JAYOZQ010000082.1:0-3551 GCA_038154225.1 Candidatus Pelagibacter sp. | reverse complement strand
CCACAAGGTAAACTTTTAGCTAAATGAAATGCTCTATTTATATCTTGAGTAAAAACACTAGCGTGCAATCCATACTTTGAATTACTTGCAACTTTTAAAGCTTCTTCATCACTTTTAACTGTTAAAACACCAAGAACAGGACCAAAAATTTCTTCTTTAGCAATTTTCATTTTCTCTTTTAATCCATCAAATAAAGTAGGTTTTGCAAAAAAACCTTTTTGATTATTATTTGATACTCCTCCTGATAAAAGTTTTGCACCCTCATCAATTCCTTTTTGAATATATCCATCAACTGTTTGTAAATGTCCTTTTGATATCATAGATCCCATATTAGATTTTAAATCTAATGGATCGCCCACTTTTAATTTTTTAACTTTTTTAATAACTTTATCTAAAAATTCATCTTTAACTTTTTTATGAACGATCTGTCTCATGTTAGCAGAACAGTTTTGTCCACCATTCCAAAATGCAGAATTGATTGCATTGTCAATTAAATCATCATTAATTTTAGCATCTTCTAAAACTATAAATGGACTTTTTCCACCCATCTCAAGTGCAACAGGTTTTAAGTTACTTTCACTTGAATACTTTAAAAAGTATCCACCAACTTCAGTTGAGCCTGTAAATGAAACAGCATCAACATCTTTATGACGACCAAGCGCTTCACCAACGTCCCCATAACCAGGAAGCACATTTAAAACTCCATCTGGTATTCCTGCTTCTTGAGCTATTTTTGCAACTCGAATTGCTGTAAGTGGAGTATCCTCTGCTGGTTTAATGATTACAGAACAACCTGCTGCAAGAGCTGGTGCCATTTTCCAAACAGCCATCATCAAAGGAAAGTTCCATGGAACAATTCCAGCTACAACTCCAATAGGCTCTTTAACAATTAAACTTGTAATGGATGGTTCGGTTGGACCAACTTTGCCAAATACTTTATCAATTAATTCTCCATACCACTGGAAATGCATTGGTGCATCATTAGCAACTTCATTAATACAATCTGTTACTAATTTTCCTGTATCAACACATTCTAAGACTGAGTTTTCGTCACCATGTTTTCTAAGTAATTCTGCAAATTTTAATAAAACTTCTTTTCTATGTTCTGGAGAACATCTTGACCAAACACCGCTATTAAAAGCTTTTCTTGAAACTTTAACTGCAAGATCAACATCTTTATGATTACATTTTGCAACTGTACAAAGTTTTTCTCCAGTAGCAGGATTTATTGTATCAAACTTTTTACCATCAATGGCATTAACATATTTGCCATTAATAAATGCACGCCCCTCAAACTTTAATTTTTTTGCGATGGACTTATAGTTTGTAGACAATTTAATCAGGGTTAGCTGTTAAAGTTTTTATCTCTAAAATATTTTCGTTAGGGTCTTTAACAAAAAAAGTTTCTTGCTCATATTTAGTCCCCTTAAATCTTAGATAAGGCTCATCATAATATTTAGTTCCATTATCTTTTAGTCTTTGCTTAAGAGCATCAAAATCTTTTCTGGATAAGTGCACACCAAAGTGAGGAACAGAAACATTTCCCATATCGACATCGTGTCTTTCATTGTCTAATTTATGTTCACTTGCATGAAGAGTTAGTTCATTTCCCCAAAAATCAACATCAGCCCATTCTTGAGCAGAATTATCTAATCTGCAGCCTAAAGCTTCGCTGTAAAATTTTTTTGCAGTCTCTAAATCACCACAAGGTACTGCTAAATGAAAACAATTGGTATTTTTATACATAAGTTAAACCCTTTAAATTTTGATTTAATACACTATATAAAAGCTAATTTTATAATCAATAAGTCAAATTTAATTAACTAAAATGAGCAACTTTCTACAATCTATAATTGATCGAGATCCTGCAGCTAAGTCCAAGCTTAGTCTAATTTTAACTTATCCAGGTGTAAAAGCGGTGTTCTTTCATAGAATTGCAAATTTTTTTAGTGTTGCAAAATTTGATTTGATAGCTCGAATTATTTCTCAGTTCTCAAGATTTCTAACTGGTATTGAAATTCATCCAAGAGCTAAAATTGGAAAAAATTTATTTATTGATCATGGAATGGGTGTTGTAATTGGAGAAACTTCAGAAATTGGTGACAATGTAACTATCTATCATATGGTAACATTAGGTGGAATTGCTCCAAGTATAAATTCAAATGACCAACGTAATATAAAGAGACATCCAACAATTGAAGATGAAGTGGTGATAGGCTCTGGCGCACAAGTTCTAGGACCAGTTAGAGTTGGAAGATGCGCAAAGATTGGAGCAAATGCAGTAATTACAAAAGATGTTCCAGAAAAAGCAGTAATGGTAGGGATACCTGCTAAAAATGTTGGATTAGCTGATAGTGAATTCAAACCTTATGGTATTACTCCAGATAGTGATACAAAATCAGAGTAATGAGTAATATTCAAAATGATTTTATTTCAGGAATTGGAAATACTCCTCTAATAAAATTAAGAGCTGCATCCGAAATTACAGGATGCAACATTTATGGAAAAGCTGAATTTTTAAATCCAGGTGGATCAGTTAAAGATAGAGCAGCTTTAGCATTAATTAAAGACGCTCAAGAAAAAAAGTTAATTTCTAAAGGTGGAACGGTTGTTGAAGGTACAGCTGGTAATACAGGAATTGGATTAGGACTTTTAGGAAATTCTTTAGGCTATAAAACAATTATCGTAATGAACGATAATCAAACTCAAGAGAAAAAAGATCTACTTAGAAATTTAGGTGCTGAACTTAGATTGGTTGCTCCTAAACCTTACAAGGATGACAATAACTTTGTAAAAGTTGCAGCAAGACTTGCAGATGAATTAAGACCTTCAAATAATAATGGTGTTATCTGGGCTAACCAGTTTGATAACACTGCAAATGCTAAAGGTCATTATGAGGGAACTGGACAAGAGATTTGGAAACAAACAGATGGTAAAGTGGATGGGTTTGTATGTTCATCTGGAACAGGTGGAACAATTTCAGGCGTTAGTAATGCTCTTAAAGAAAAGAATAAAGATATTAAAATATATCTATCAGATCCAAAAGGATCTGCTCTTTATAACTATATAAAGAATGGAGAGTTAAAATCTGAAGGTGGGTCAATTACTGAGGGAATTGGATCTAGTAGGGTAACTAAAAACTTTGGAGAAGCTAAAATTGATGATGCTTATTCAATTGATGACCATGAAGCTCTACCTATTCTTTATGATTTAATTCAAAATGAGGGATTAAGCCTTGGTACTAGCTGTGGAATTAATATTGCAGGAGCAATAAGATTAGGTAAAGAATTAGGACCTGGAAAAACGATTGTCACTATCCTCTGTGATAGAAGTGATAAATACTCTACAAAAATGTTTAATAAAAAATTCCTTGAAGAAAAAGGTTTGCCCTTCCCTAATTGGCTTTAAATATAGATTTTATCAGACAATCCAAAAATTAGAACTGCACTTAAAATTGTGAAAACTAATGGTGCAATGATAGCTTCATTTGAATCATTCTTAATGCCAGTTTTATCAATCTTAAGTGAATAGGTGTTTACAATTAAGACACA
>JAYOZQ010000081.1:0-3563 GCA_038154225.1 Candidatus Pelagibacter sp. | reverse complement strand
TTATTTATTATTTCCATAGCTAAATTTTATATAACAAAAACTCTTCTTCTCCAGGGTTAAAAAGAAATATCTTCTTCCACTTAATTTCATTCAATATTGACGAGGTTTTTTCACCTATACACATTAAATTTGTGTTCATCCAAAGACTTTCTGATTGATAAATCTTAATGAAATTTAATAAACTTAAAGCACTATTTTGGGAGTAAACATAAACCATATCAGGCATTTTAAGCTTTAATTGATTTACAAATTCATCATCAAAGTTTTGATTATGAATAGTACGATAATTAATAACTCTTTTAATGTTATATCCCTCTTTCAATAATTGTTGATCAAGATCAACAGACACTGTTTCACCACTTATATAAATTAAAGCTCCATCTTTTTGATTAAAATTTTGCAAAACCAACTCTTTTAAATTTCCAACATTACCTTCAGCAGCAATTACATTTTGAAAACCAACACTTCTAGCCTTTTTTTCTGTAGCACTTCCAACACAAAAACATAAAAGATTTTTATCAATATTTTTATGATCTAAAAATTTTACTGCATTTGCACTTGTAAAGATAATCCCTTTAAAATCTGAAAAATTAATCTCTTCGTGATCTAATTTATCCACCCTTAAGAGTGGAAGATGAGAAACTTCATGTCCCAAAGATTTAAATTTTATTATCATTTCTGAACAATCTTCTAGAGGTCTAGTTAATAGAATGTGCATATTATTTTTTATAAGAATTATTTGATTTAACTTTTAATATTTTTCCAACCTCTTCACCAAGTGATTTAGCATTTTCAATTTTTGAAGATTTCTTTTCATAAAATCTTTGTTTACCATCTAAAGAGAAAAGCTCAGCTTCTAAAATAATTTCATCACCTACAATAACAGAATGAGCCCCCACAGCTGTTTCACAATCACCTTCTAAAACTTTGAGAACATTTCTTTCAGCATGAGCTCTTAAATATGTCTTTTGATCATTAATAGAGTCTAAAACTGAAATAATATCTTCATCATCATTTCGACATTGAAGAGAAATTATTCCTTGTCCTGCACTTGGAATTATCTCCTGAGTTGAAAATATTTCTGTAATTTTATCTTCTATTAATAAAGATTTAATTCCTGCATAAGACAATATTATTGCATCATACAAACCATCATTGAGTTTTTTAATCCTTGTATCAACATTTCCTCTTATAAGTTTGCAATTAAGATCAGACCTAATTTGTTTAATTTGAAATTCTCTTCTATAGGATGAAGTGCCAATTATTGCTTCAGGATGTAAGTCTTTAATTTTTTTTTTATCTTTAGTTATTAATATTTCTCTAGGATCGTTTCTTTCTAAAAATGTGTTTGTTCTCAAACCATCAGTTTCATTTGCTGGCATGTCTTTTAATGCATGAACTGCTACATCAATTTTTTTATCTTGAAGTTCATTTTCTATGTTTGTTGAAAACAAACCTTTTCCACCCACTTCTGATAATCTTTTATCTTGAACCTGATCTCCCTTTGTCGTTATTTCTTTAATTATTATGTCTTCATCGTTTAAATCTGTATTTTGAATAATCTTATTTTTGGCAGTTTGAGCATATATTAATGCCAGCTTGCTCCCTCTTGATCCAATGACAATTTTCTTATTCATAAATAAATATATTTCTTACTTGTATTGAGATTGTACAATTAATAAAAACTATTTGAATGAGTAAAAAACCCTTAATTCTTGGAATTGAATCTAGCTGTGATGAAACAGCAGCTTCAATAATTACTGAAAATGAACAAGGAATACCAATAGTTTTATCCAATATTGTTTCAAGCCAAGTTGATGTTCATAAGGAGTTTGGAGGTGTTGTTCCTGAACTAGCTGCAAGATCTCATATGGAAAAAATCGATTGGATAGTTCAAAAAGCAATTGATGATAGTGGCAGAAAAATAGAAGAGATAGATGCAATAGCCTCAACGGCTGGTCCAGGTCTAATAGTGTGTTTATCTGTTGGTTTAAGTTTTGGAAAAGCTTTTGCTTCAGCGATAGAAAAACCATTTATTGCTGTTAATCACTTAGAAGGCCATGCTTTAAGTCCAAAACTAAATTCAGAACTAAATTACCCATATTTACTTTTATTAATTTCAGGTGGGCATTCACAATATTTAAATGTTCAAGGTTTAGGAAAATATCAAAGATTAGGAACAACAATTGATGATGCCTTGGGTGAAGCATTTGATAAAACTGCAAAACTTTTGGGAATAGAATTTCCTGGTGGACCTCAAATAGAAATTTTAGCAGAAAAAGGTGATCCAAATAAATATGATTTACCAAAACCAATTTTCAATAAAGGAGGTTGTAACTTATCTTTTGCAGGTCTTAAAACAGCAATTTTAAGAATAACAAAAGATATTAAAACTGATCAGGAAAAATTTGATCTTGCTGCTTCTTTTCAAAAAACAGTTGAACAAATTTTATATAAAAAAACTAAAATTGCATTTTCTGAATTTGAAAAACAAAATGATTTAAAAGAAAAAATATTTGTAGTTGCAGGTGGAGTAGCAGCTAATAAAAGAATTAGATCTATGTTGATAGATCTATGTCATGAGGAAAATTATCAAAGCTTATTTCCACCGATTGAATTTTGTGGGGATAATGCTGCTATGATTGCAATGGTTGGTTTAGAAAAATTTAAATTAAAACAATTTGACAATTTAGATCATCCAGCAAAACCAAGATGGCCATTAGATGAAAACGCTGCCTTTCTTAAGGGAGCAGGAGTACAATTATAATGCAATATTGGTTAATGAAGTCTGAACCTGATGTATGGTCAATTGATCAACAAAAAAAAGCAGGTGCAAAAGGTGCGCCCTGGGATGGTGTTAGAAATTATCAGGCTGCTAAAAATTTAAAAAGTATGAAAAAAGGAGATCTTTGTTTTTTTTATCATTCAAATATTGGAAAAGAAATTGTTGGCATTGTTGAAGTAATCAAAGAAGCTTACTTAGATAAAACTGATAAATCAGGACGATTTGTTGCTGTTACAGTTAAATTTGTGGAAAAATTATCCAAACCTGTAACCCTTGAAACTATCAAAAAATCAAAGGAATTAAGCCATTTAGCTCTTATTAAACAAAGTAGACTGTCTGTGATGCCTGTAGACTCTAAAAGCTGGAAAATATTAAATAAGATGAGTAAAATTTAAATATAAAATTATTTCATGCCAATAAAAAAAAAGAAAAAAACTAAAGTTAAGAAAAAGGTTGCAAAAAAAGTAACCAAAAAAACGAAAGCTAAAAAAAAAGCTATTAGTAAAGTTATTAAAGAAAGTTCAAAAGAACTTATTATTAAAACTAAACCTCAATGGATTAAAAGTAGTTTAGCAACTAAAAGTAAATATCAAGATAAGTATTCTAAATCGATTAAAAATAACGATGAGTTTTGGAGAAAAGAAGGAAAAAGAATAACTTGGATAAAACCATATAAAAAAATTAAAGATGTTAAATACAGTACCAAAGATGTCAAAATAAAATGGTTTCATGATGGAACTTTAAACGCTTCTGCAAATTGTATTGATAGACATTTAAA
>JAYOZQ010000080.1:0-3582 GCA_038154225.1 Candidatus Pelagibacter sp. | reverse complement strand
CATATTTATCTTCTTACTTTTCGTTGTATTAATTTATTACTTATAATTAAGTAATTTTGGCTTTGTTTAGATTTATTAGGGTTTTGTCAACTAAATTGATTAGAGAATAATTACTTTATATAGACTTTGTTAAATAAACTGAATTTATGTCCTCTTTATAATGAGCAAAAGGATCGCATATTTCAAAACCACACTGTTTAAATAGCTTTCTAGCAGGTTTGAAAAATTCGCCAGCACCAGTTTCTATACTTAGTTTTTTGATATTAAGTTTTTTGGCTTCGTTAATTAAATGATTAATTACATTAATTCCATTACCCATTCTTCTAAAATTATCGTGGATTCTAATTGATTTAAATTCTCCATGATCTTTTTCCAAAAATTTTAATGCCCCACATCCCATCAACATTTCATCTTGCCACAAACTCCAAAATTTAATTGATTTATCTTTTAATCCAGGAATATCTAGTACATGAGCACTTCCCTCAGGCGAAGCAGCTCTTAATTCAACGAAATGTTTTGTGAGTAGTTCGTGAACTTCAGGGTTGTCAAAGTTACCTTCTATTGATTTTAACATTTATACTAAAGTTGTAATATGACCCATTTTTCTTTTTTCTTTTATTTCTTTTTTTAAATAATCGAAAAAGAATTCATTGTCTTTAAATTTAGGGGATTTTCTATAATTGGTTATTTGATCACCAATTAAATTAACCATTGTTGCATTAGATATTTTTTTCAATGGTATTTGTTCTAAACCACAAACTGCTCTAACATGATTTTCGAATTGACTTACGTTATATGCGTTAATTGTAAGATGACCAGAATTATGAACTCTTGGAGCAATTTCATTAACGTATAAATTGTCATTTCTATCAATAAAGAATTCTACACACAATGTTCCAACATATTTAAGTTCTTCAGCAATTGACATTGCCCAATCTTTAGATTGATCATAAATTTTTTTATCTATTTCTGCAGGAATTTTTGAAAATTTTAATATTTGATCTTCGTGTTTATTTTCTATTGGTTCATAAATTTCATATTTTTGATCATTAAATCTTGTAATAATAATTGAGATCTCTTTTTTTAATTTAACTAATTTTTCTAAAATATAACCTTTAGAATAATCAACATTTAATGCATTGAATTCTTCAATTGTATTTATTGGATGTTGTCCTTTGCCATCATAACCAAGTGTTGTTGTTTTTAAAATACCAGGCAACAGATCTTCAAGAGCTTCAATTTCAGATTTATTTTCTACAGAAGCGTATCTAGTTGTTCTAATATTCAAATTATTTACAAAATCTTTTTCTGCTAATCTATGTTGGATCAGTCTATTAACTGAAGGTTTAGGTAAGACAGGCTTTAGTTTATTAATTTCACTTAATGTTTCAAATGGTATATTTTCAAATTCATAAGTTACGTAATTTACTAAATCTACAAATTCAATAATCTTTTCCTTATCATTGTAATTACCTGATATAAATTTATCACAAAAATTTTGCGCAGGTGCATCAGGGTCATCACAATAAATAACAGTTTTGATATTTAGTTTCTTTGCTGAAATAGCAAGCATGCTACCAAGCTGACCACCTCCAATAATACCAAGAGTTATATTAGACATTTTATTTAGGTTTTTTTTTAACAGCTTTTGTTTGTGATAATCTTAAATTATTTAATTTTTTTTTAACAACAGGGTTGGTATTTGCAATTATAGAAGCAGCTAATAAAGCAGCATTTATTGCACCATCTTCACCTATCGCTAGTGTTCCAACAGGAATTCCTTTTGGCATTTGAGCAATAGACAAGAGACTGTCTAGACCTTTAAGTTTTTTACTTTCTATCGGCACACCTAATACAGGCAAAGATGTTAAAGCGGCAATCATTCCAGGTAAGTGTGCTGACCCACCTGCACCAGCAATAATTACCCCAATGTTATTTTTTGGAGCAGAAGATGCAAATTCATACATTCTCTTCGGAGTTCTATGTGCTGATATAATTTTTGTCTCAAAAGAAACTCCAATTTTTTTAAGAGTTTTTTCAGCAAGTTGCATGGTTTTATAGTCAGATTGACTACCCATCACTATTGAAACTTTTAAAGATTTATTTTTTTTCATGAAAAATACTAAAAGTCTTATTTCAAAATTAGCTTAAAATTTCAATAAAATTAATAGTATTTAAAAAGCATTTTGATTAAGGTTGGTTCAATTATGAATTTTAAAATTGACAATTTACAATATTGTAACTGGTCTAGGAAAATTTTTGAATATAATCGATCAGCTGGATTAGATGCAGTTCATGTAACAATAGTTTATCATGAAGATTATGATGAGTTATTAGCTGAAATTAAAAAATGGGATACTCTATTCTCTGAAAATTCAGATTTAATATTTCCTGGAAAAGACTTTAAGGATATTGAAAAAGCTAATTCTGAAAAAAAAACAGCAATTTTTTTTGGTTTTCAAAATTGCTCACCAATAGAAGATGATATTAGTTTAGTAGAAAAAGTTCACAATCTAGGATGCAGATTTATGCAGCTTACTTACAATAATCAGTCATTGTTAGCGACAGGATGTTATGAAAAAATTGATAGTGGAGTTACAAATTTTGGTCGCGAAGTTATTAGGGAAATGAATAGAGTAGGCATAGTTGTAGACATGTCTCATTCTGCAGAAAAAAGTACATTTGATGCTATTGAGCTAAGTGAAAAACCAATAGCAATCACCCATGCAAACCCTACTTTTTGGCATGCAGCAAAAAGAAATAAATCTAATGATCTCTTAAAGGCTTTGAGTGAGAGTGGAGGAATGTTAGGTTTGTCTTTATATCCTCACCACTTGAAAGATAATACTAATTGCACAGTTGAAAGTTTTTGTGAAATGGTTGCAAAAACTGCTGAAATTATGGAGTTAAAAAATATTGGTATTGGTTCAGATCTTTGTTTGGATCAACCAGATACTATTGTTGAATGGATGAGAAATGGTACTTGGTCTAAAAGTAAAAATTATGGAGAAGGATCTAAAAATAAACCAGGGTTTCCAAAACAACCAGAGTGGTTTGAGGATGCAAGAGGATTTAAAAACATAGAAAACGGTCTTAAAAAGATAGGTTTTTCAGATAGTGAGACACAAGGAATACTTGGAAACAATTGGTACAATTTTTATAAATCTATTTAATAATGAATATTGAATTAAGAGATCCAAATACAATAATGAAATTGTCTAGACTTGGATCTTTTCATCAATCTAAATTATCTTTTTTGAGAAGTTTTTTAAATGAATTTAAAGATTGGGATTATTCGAGAGATTTATTTAATCTTGATAAAGATGGATATGGCGAAGCTGTATATTCTTTTAAAAAGGGAAATAGAGTTTATTCTTTAGTATGCTTTGCAAATCAAATTAAAGATGAAGAAAGATCAGATAGGGTAATAGCTACTAAATGGGATGCAGCATTTACACTACATGATGGTGTGCCTAGCAAAGGCGACATAGAAAGATTAAAAAATGAAGTTCCCAAACAAGAAGTAGGTAGACTTTCATTTAAAGAGCTCACTTTATCAAGAGCAAATAAATCTGTAAGAGT
>JAYOZQ010000079.1:0-3652 GCA_038154225.1 Candidatus Pelagibacter sp. | reverse complement strand
TAGGTATCAATTCTGACCAAATTTTTTCAAGCTCATAAAACTTTCTTTTTTCTGGGTGAAAAATATGGACTATTAGATCAATACCATCAACTAATTTCCATTCATTACTTTCTTTACCCTCAATTTTAGAATTTTTTAAACCATTATCTTTAAATTTTTCTAAAACTTGTTCTGATAAAGATTGAATATGTCTAGAAGAGGTTCCACTTGCAATAATCATGTAATCAGCCATTGAACTTTTGTCTTTTAGGTCAATGCTTACAATGTCATGAGCTTTATTAATATCAAGGGTTTTAATAATAATATCTTTAAGATCTGAATTTTTATCCATTAATTAATTTGAGACTATCAAATTTTTCTTAATTGAGAAGATGAAATGTTGACTTTATCAAATTCAACAAATGTAACAGATTTATTAGATAAATTTTTATAAGTTTTAGAATTTAAAGAACTTTTTTTAAATCCATGTCGATCAAAAACTATAAGTTTTGATTTTTTAAGAATATTTCTCCATTTGTGCCATTTATGAAAATTGATAAGATTATCAGCACCTATTAAAAAAAAAATTTCATATTTTCCAGTTTTATAAAAATAATCAATTAAGTCTGAAGTTTTATTTGATTTAATTATATCTTCAAAATATTTAATCTTTATAAACTTACTTTTACTAATTATTTTTTTACAAAAACTTATTCTTTTCTTAAGGTCATTTGAGGCTTTTTTCTTAAAAGGGTTTTGATTTGTTATTGCCCAAACGACAGACTTTAATTTAAATTTTTTTTTTGCCTCTTTTGAGATTGCTAAATGGCCTTTGTGTGCAGGATCAAATGAACCACCTAAAATTCCTATTTTGTTATTATTTATTTTCAATTTATTTTCTAATTCTTCCATTACTAGTGACTTGGTACTTGTAAGAAACTAACTGATCTAATCCTACTGGCCCCCTTGGTGGAAGTGTATTTGTGGATATTCCAACTTCACCACCAAACCCAAATTCTCCACCATCTGCAAATTGTGTAGATGTATTGTGCATCGATATAGAACTTTTTACCTGTTTTAAGAATTTTTTAGCTGATTTATTATTTTTTGTAACAATGGCATCGGTATGCATTGTGCCATATTTATTTATATGATTGATCGCTTCGTCAATATTTTTTACAGATTTTACAGATACAGTAGGTCCTAAGTATTCTGTTGACCAATCGCTTTCTTTAGCAATTTTAATTTTACCGTTATAGAATTTATTAATATTTTTATCTCCAATTATTTTACAACCATTTTTTTCTAGATTAGATAAAATTGGATCACAAAATTTTTTGAGAATTTTTTGATGAATTAAGATTGTTTCTGTAGCACCACAGATAGCTGTATTTCTTAATTTTGCATTTAAAGTAATTTTTTTTGACATTGTTAAATCAGCTTGATCATCAATATATGTATGACATATGCCCTCTAAATGACCAATTACAGGTATCCTCGATAGTTCTTGAACTTTTTTTACTAAACCTCTACCACCTCTTGGAATAACAACATCAATATAATTGATCATCTTAGTTAATAAAAAATCAACAGTTTTTCGATTTTTAGATTCTATGAACTGAACATAATTGCTGTTAATTTTATTTTTTTGGAGTGCTTTTTTAAATAAATTGGTTAGTATTTTATTTGAGTAATATGCTTCAGACCCACCTTTTAAAATAACTGGATTACCTGATTTGAAACAGAGGGCAGCAACGTCAGAAGTTACATTGGGTCTACTTTCATAAATTACAGAAATTACCCCAATTGGAACGGTTTTTTTTTCAATTTTTAGGCCATTAGGTCTTTTCCATTTCTTTAAAGTTTGATCTACAGGGTCTTTAAAACTAATTATTGTTTTTATAGAATTTGTAATTTGTAAAAGTTTTTTATTGTCTAATAAAAGTCTTTTTATAAGATTATCCTTTAACTTGTTTTTATTAGCATTTTTTAAATCTTTTTTATTTTCTAAAATTATTTTTGAATGATTGTCTTTAATCAAAAAAATATAATCTTTTAAAACTTGATTTTTTTTAACTGAGCTTACATTTTCAATTGAAGCTTTTTTTGCATTTTTTCCAAGACTTAATAAATAATTTCTCATTAAACTTCTACCATATCATCTTTATGAACTACTTCTGATTTTGTAATGTAACCTAAAATTTTTTCAATTTCTCTGGAATGGCATCCTAAAATTTTCTTTATTTCATCTGATGAAAAAGAACATAATCCTCTTGCACATTCTTTATTAGATTTATCTAGTATTCTTATATGATCTCCTTTTTTAAAATTTCCATTTACTTTTTTTATACCAGCTGCCAATAAACTCTTACTATCTTTTAAGGCTTTTTTTGCACCATCGTCGATGATTAATTCACCTTTTGGAGATACAGAGCTAATAATCCATTTCTTCCTAGCATCTAATTTTGAAACTTTTGATTTGAATATTGTGTATTCATTTTTTTGTATAATTCTTTTTATTGGGTTTAAATATAAACCATTTGAAATGATCATATCACATCCAGATAGTTGACATATTTTAGCAGCTTCAATTTTTGTATTCATACCACCACTTCCAAACTCATTCATTCCTTTGAAATTTATGTCTTTTAAGTCTTTATTAAAGTTTTCAACTCTTTTAATTAATTTAGCGTCTTTAAATAGCTTTGGATTTTTTGAATACAAACCACTTACATCAGATAATAAAATTAATGTATCTGCATTGGTTATTTGAGCCACACGAGATGCAAGTCTATCATTATCTCCATACTTAATCTCAGAAGTTGCAATAGTATCGTTTTCATTAACTATTGGAATGAAATCTAAACCAAATAAGTTTTCAAAGGTTCTTTTAGCATTGAGAGACCTTCTTCTTTCCTCAGTATCTTCAAGTGTTAGTAAAATTTGGGAAATATTTAATTTATATTTTGAAAAAGTATCAGAGAATAAATTCATCAGCTCTATTTGACCAATAGAGGCTATAGCTTGACTTTTATCTAATTTTAAATTTTTCTTAATGAAGTTCATTTTAATGCAACCAAGAGCTATAGCGCCAGAACTTACGATGATAACCTTTTTATTTTTATCTCTTAAATCTTTTATATCTTTCGCAAAACTTGAAAGCCATTTTCTCTTAATCTTTTTATTTTCATCTACTAGTAGGGAAGAGCCTATTTTTATTACAATAATTTTGGAATTTTTAAGAGACATACGAAATTAATTTTGCCTTGATCATAGAAACTGATTTTTTATCTAATGTAGAAAGTAATAAAATTTCACCCTTAATTTTTTTAGAAAAATCAGCAATAATTTCTTTCATAAATTCCTCATCTACCAAATCAATTTTATTTAAAACAATTAGCTCTTTTTTCTTAATAAGCTCTGGACTGTATCTAGAGAGCTCATTTTTAACCTGCTTGTAGGCTTTTTCAATATCATCACCTGTAATATCGATTAAATGTAAAATTGTTTTACATCTTTCGATATGTTTTAAAAATTGAACACCTAATCCTACTCCTTGATGTGCTCCTTCTATTAAACCTGGGATATCTGCAATTGTAACTTCTTTATCATCATATGTTGCCACACCTAGATTTGGGTTCAAAGTTGTAAATTGATAATTCGCAATTTTTGG
>JAYOZQ010000078.1:0-3672 GCA_038154225.1 Candidatus Pelagibacter sp. | reverse complement strand
GATGGAAAATTTATATCATTTAAAAATTTATAATTTTTCATTACTTGTCTCTGTGTAAAATATAATTCAATGTTTCTCTTATATTTTTAGAATTTTGACCGTATTGTTTTAAATTCTTATTTATTTTTAAGATAATTCTATCACAATATTTAACTGCATTAATATAACCTAGCAAACTTATTAATGTAGCTTTACCTTTTTTTTGGTCTTTTCCTGTTTTTTTCCCAGCTATTTTTGAACTACCTCTAAAATCAATTAAATCATCAGCGATTTGAAATAATAAACCTATTTCAGAGCCAATATTTTCAAAAAATTTAATTTCCTTACTATTTTTTCTCTTAATTATTGCAGGTGCAGCACTACAAAAACTAAATAATTTTCCTGTTTTTTTTATTTCCATTTCTATAATCTTATTTTGAGATATTCTTTTTTTTTCATAACTAAGATCTAAGTACTGACCACCGGCTATCCCTAGATGACCTGAACATTCAGATAATTTTTTAATTAAATCTATTTTAATTTTTTCACTTATTTTCAAAGAAGGACTTGCTAAAATTTCAAATGCCATTGTAAGCAATGAATTTCCAGCAAGGACCGCTGTGGATTCTCCAAACTTAATGTGTGTAGATGGCTTTCCTCTTCTAATTTTATCATTATCCATGCATGGTAAATCATCATGAATAAGAGAATAAGCATGAATACATTCTACGGCAGCCCCAATAGAAATTAATGTTCTATAATCTATTGATAGCAGTGAGCCAATATCCACTAATATTTTAGATCGAATTTTTTTTCCACCAGGAAATAAACCATACCTCATAGCAGGAATTAATTTAGAATTGTTTTGTCTTTTGATAAATTTATTCAAAAAAAAGTTTGTGTCTTTAGCAATTCTATCAAGTTCATTTTTCATTTTTTTTTAATAATCTCTTTAACTTTTTTATTAGTTTCTTCACCTATAGATCTAAAGCTTTTATTAAATTTTTTTTCAATAATATTGTTTAACTTCAATAATTTTTGATAACTTTCTACAGAATTATTTAGATCTTTTTCATTTTCTAAAGACTCTATTATTTGATTTGCTTGATCTGTTAGATCTTCTAGAGTGCTTTCATTATTATCAGGTAGTAAATTTTTATCTTTCATATAATAATAATTATTAATACATGAAATCTATTCAATCAAATATCAAAAAAGCTAAAAAATATTTAGATAAAAATCATTGTATAGCTGTTCCCACCGAAACGGTATATGGATTAGCTGGTAATGCTTATTCAGATCAGTCTGCTAAAAAAATTTTCAAGTTGAAAAAAAGACCTTTGAACAATCCTTTGATTGTTCATTATTATGATATTAATAAACTAAAGAATGATTGTGTTATTAATGATAACTTTATCAAGTTATATAATAAGTTTTCTCCTGGCCCAATTACCTTCATCTTGAAATTAAAAAAAGGTTCTAAAATTTCTAAATTTGTAACTAATAAACAAAAAAGTCTTGCTGTTCGTTTTCCTAAACATCCTTTGTTTAGAAAACTACTTAAAAGTTTAAATTATCCATTAGCTGCTCCCAGTGCAAATATGTCAACTAGATTAAGCTCAGTCAAAGCTTCCGATGTTATTGAAGAGTTTGGATCAAAAATTAAATATGTCTTAGATGGGGGAAAATGCAAAATAGGCCTAGAGTCAACAATTGTTAGTCTTTTAGACAAACCAACAATACTTAGGTACGGAGGATTAGATATTTTAAAAATAAAAAAAGTATTAAATAAAAAAGTTTTAGTTAAAACTACTTCAAAAAAGAAAATTGCACCTGGACAATTTCCTCTACATTACTCTCCTGGTATTCCATTAAGAATAAATGCCACAAAACCTAAAAAAGATGAAGCTTTTGTATTAATAAAAAAGAGAAAAACTAAATTTAAAAATTACTACTATTTAAGTAAAAAAAATGATCTTCAACAATCTGCTAAAAATCTATACACAATTTTAAGAAAAATTAAAAAAGATGGTTATAAAATGATTGCAGTTGAAAGAATTCAAAACAAAGGTATTGGCAGAACAATAAATGACAGATTAACTAGAGCCTCAAAATATTAAATGACTAATTCAATTGAAGTAATTAATTTATCCAAAAGTTATAAGTCAAAACAGGCTGTAGATAATATTAACTTTAAAATTAATGAAAATGAAATAGTTGGTCTCTTAGGACCAAATGGATGTGGAAAAACAACTACAATTGGAATGATGCTTGGATTATTAAAGCCAACCAGTGGACAAGTTTTAATTAATGGAATGGATATTGAAAAAAACAAAATTTCTCTTCTTCATAAAATGAATTTTATTTCTCCATACATAGAATTACCAAAAAAACTTACAGTAAGGCAAAATTTAGTAGTCTATGGAAAATTATATAATGTGAATAATCTTAACGATCAAATTGACTACTTATCCAATAAGTTAAGATTAAATACACTATTAGACAATATTACGGGAGAACTTTCTTCTGGACAAAAAAATAGAGTAAGTTTAGCAAAAGCATTAATTAATAATCCTACGGTACTTTTGCTTGATGAACCTACTGCATCTTTGGATCCTGAGACTGGAGATTTTGTTAGAACTTTTTTAGAAAATTATAAGAAAGAAAATAAAATATCAGTATTACTTGCCTCACATAATATGGATGAGGTTAAGAGATTGTGTAACACAGTTTTGATGATGAAAGGTGGCATAATTGTAGATAGAGGTACCCCTGATCATTTAATTACAAAACATGGAAGAAAAAATTTAGAGGAAGTTTTTTTAGAACTTGTGAGAGATAAAAATGAATTTAACTAGAATTTATGGTCTTTTTTTAAGACACTTTTATTTAATTACAAGATCATTTCCTAGAATTTTAGATTTGATTTATTGGCCATCTATTCAAATTACATTATGGGGTTTTATTTCAAATTTTTTTGCTGACCACAGCACCTATTATAATGGAGCTGTTGGTGTAATACTTTCTTGTGCAATTCTGTACGATTTCTTATTTAGAACTAGCATTGGATTTAATATGTTATTTTTAGAGGAAATTTGGAGCAGAAATTTTACCAACTTATTTATTGCTCCAATGAAAATCAGTGAAATTATTGTATCACTTGTTTTTACTGCTTTAATTAGAGCTTTAATCGGTTTGGTTCCAGCAATATTATTAACCTCCCCTCTGTTTGGAATTTCTTTATTAGATTTAGGCATACCTCTAGCATATCTTTTTTTAAGTTTATATGTTTTTGGAATTACCCTTGGTTTATTTGTTTCTGCAGGATTGCTGAGATTTGGTCCATCTTTTGAAAATATTGCGTGGTCGACTATGTTCTTGCTGGCACCGTTTGGATGTATTTATTACCCAGTTGAAACTTTACCAGGGATTTTTCAATCGATAGCTTATGCTCTTCCATTGGTTTATATTTTTGAAGAAACAAGAAATATCTTAGTTAATCAATCTGTTAATTATGAGAATATCATTCAGGCTCTTTATTTAAACTGTGCTTATCTAATTGCTGCAGTATCAGTATTTTACTACTCTTTTGATAAAGCTAGAGAGAAAGGAACTTTAATAAATATAGGCGAATAAATTGGCGCGCCTGCTAGGAGTCGAACCCAGAACCTCCTGATCCGAAGTCAGGCGCTC
>JAYOZQ010000077.1:0-3760 GCA_038154225.1 Candidatus Pelagibacter sp. | reverse complement strand
TTAATGAAATATAATACAGAACTGATAAAAATTAAAAATAAAGGCCTAGATAGACTATGATAAACGAATTACTTTTTATGAACGGATACGGAGCTTACGTATTGTCTGCTTTCGGTTTTACGCTTTTAAGTTTTTCAGCTCTATATTTGATTACAAAAGTTCAATTTATTAAAGAACAAAATAAATTTGTAGCTAAATTTGGATCTCTAAATTCTGAAAAAGCTAAATCTGCAAAATCACAAAGAATAAATAAAGAAATTTTAGCTAACGTCACAAACAATTAACTTTTGAACCATGTATGGTCGTAAAGTTAAATTAAGATTTTTGTTTGTAGTACTTATTTTAATTACTTTAATATTAACAACATTCCTTGTTTTAAAATCTCTTGAAGAAAACGTAGTATACTTTCAGTCACCATCAGAAATTAAAGCTTTATCAGAATTAGATAAAAAAAAAATTAGAGTTGGTGGAATGGTAAAAAAAGATTCTATTTCAATAAATTCCAGTGAACTTAAGTTTGTAATTACAGATTTTAAAAATGAAATAAATGTTACCTATACTGGAGCAATCCCAAATCTTTTTGAAGAAGGCAAAGGGGTGGTTGCTGAAGGAGTTTTAAACGATCGAAATTTTTTTTCTGCTTCAAAAATTCTAGCAAAACATGATGAAAATTATATGCCTCCTGAAGTAAAACAAGCGCTTGGAGAAAAGTAAGATGCTTTATAGTGTTATTGGAAACTATTCATTGCTTTTGGGGCTTTTTTTTGGATTAGTTCTTTTTTATTTATCAGTAATAAATTTTAGAAATTCACAAGTATTAGATACTAAAATTTTATCTTTTACATTTTTACAATTTTTTTTAGTTGTCATTAGTTTTTTATGTTTAGTGTTATCATTTGTAGTATCTGATTTTAGTAATGAAACTGTATTTAATAATTCACATACAACTAAACCTATTTTTTATAAAATTGCTGGAACCTGGGGAAATCATGAAGGAAGCTTATTATTGTGGCTACTTGTTTTAACATTGTTTATCCTTATTTTTTTAGTGAAGACTAAAAATCAACCTATTAAATATAGAATATTAACTTTAGTATTTCAGCAGATCATAATTGTAGGTTTTTTTATTTTTTTGATAAAAACATCAAACCCATTTAATCATATTTATCCAATACCAACAGAGGGATTGGGTCTTAATCCAATACTACAAGATCCAGCTCTAGTTATTCATCCACCTATTTTATATTTAGGATATGTAGGATCATCTATAATTTTTTCCTCAGCTTTAGCTGCCACAAGTTTAAATCTAGTATCTAAAAAATGGGCGTCACACATAAAGAAATGGGTCTTAAGTTCATGGGTTTTTTTAACACTAGGAATTTTATTAGGATCTATTTGGGCGTATTATGAATTAGGTTGGGGTGGCTTTTGGTTTTGGGATCCAGTTGAGAATGTTTCTTTAATGCCATGGTTAGCATTAACAACACTTTTACATTGTGTTTTGGTTTTAGAAAAAAAATTAATCTTAACTTCTTGGGTAATAATTTTATCAATATCAACATTTGCTCTTAGTATGAGTGGTACATTTTTGGTTAGATCTGGAATTTTAAATTCTGTGCATACTTTTGCAAATGATCCAGAAAGAGGTTTATTTATTTTAATTTTTTTATTTTCTTTAATTTTTCTTTCATTATTTATTTTTTTCTTTTTTCACAATCCTAGTAAAAATAACCCAAGCAGTTTTTCTTTATTAAGCAAAGAGACAGCAATAATAATTAATAATTGGTTTATGATGTACTTCTTGTCTGTTGTTTTAATTGGTACTATTTATCCAATTTTTCTTGATGTTTTGTCATCACAAAAAATATCTGTAGGACCTCCTTTCTATCACAAACTGATTATACCTTTTTTAATTCCCTTTTTGTTGATTATGGCGATTGGACCAAAGTTGAAATGGATTAAATCAAACTTAGAAGATAAAATTTATTTAATTACACTGCTAGTGGTTTCAATTTTATTATCAATTTTAATTGTTAAAAATTTTAGCTCTAACTTTTTGATAAATACAATTTTAATTTCGAGTGCTTTTTATTTGTTTTTTATTACTTTAAGAGATTTCTTTAGCAAAGGATTTAAAAATCTAGCACAAAATACAGCTCATTTTGGCTTTAGTTTATTAATTTTAAGTATTTTATTTAATAATTTGTTTTCTACAGAAACAATTACAAATTTAAAAGTAGGAGAAACTTTTGAGAATTCAAAAACAAAAATAATTTTTGAGAACATTAGTCAAAAGGAAGAAAAAAACTATAAATCAATAATAGCTGAATTTACTATTCAAGATTCAAAAGGCAAAATGGAGAATTTGTCACCAGAACTAAGAATATATAATCAACCAAATATTGTTACAAGCGAAGCTGACATTAAAACAACTCTATTATCAGATAAATTTATTGTCATTAATTTGGTACCCAACCAAGAGTTTTTTAATGTTAGGTATCAAGTCAAACCATTTATGTTGTGGATTTGGATATCAGTAATTTTAATTAGTGTTGGTGGACTAATGAGTTTTTTAAAAAAAGAATATGAAAAATAAATTATTACCACTTTCTATCACTTTTATTTTTATAATTATTTTTATTGTTTTTTATAAAGGTCTTAAAGACACCAATATCTATACCCCAGAGTCAAAAATAAATAACAAGGTACCTTCATTAGAAGTTAAGTTATTTGGCGACAGTAAGACTGTTAATACAATTGAAATTTTTCAATCAGATAAATTTTATTTATTAAATATTTGGTCTTCTTGGTGTGTTCCTTGTAGAGAAGAACATCCAGTTTTAATGGAATTAAAAAATAATGATAGATTAAAAATAATTGGCATGAATTATAAAGATAACAAAGAAAATGCTAAAAATTTTCTAGAGGAACTTGGAAACCCTTATGATAAAATAATTTTCGATAGCAAAGGTACTTATGCTATTGAGTGGGGAGCTTATGGTGTTCCAGAGTCTTTTTTAATCAGTAACAATAAAATTATAAAAAAATACATAGGACCACTAAATAAAGTGTCTTTTGAAGAAATTAAATCATTTATAAAATGAAGATTTTAAAATTAGTTTTAATTATTTTTTTGATATTTCCTATTAATGCTTTGAAAGCAGATAATGAAGTTCTTAAAAATAAAATTACAAAAAACTTACGTTGTTTAATTTGCCAAGGACAATCTGTGTACGACTCTGACTCAGAGTTTGCAAATAGTCTAAAAATTGTAGTTGATAATAAAATTAATGAAGGATTATCAGAAAAACAAATTTATTCTTATTTTCAAAGTAAATATGGTGAATGGATTTTATATGACCCTTTGTTTAACAAAAATACCTATTTTTTATGGTTATTACCTCTATTGATATTCTTTATTGGTGGTGCAATAATCTTTAATAAATTTATAAAAAAACAAAAATAATCTGATATTTAGAGTAATGAGTTTAAAAAAATTAAGTATATTTTTTGCTATATTTTTTACTGCAACAAAGTTATTTGCTGCAGAAATTAGTAGTCATCAGTATAACTTTTTTACTGGAAATTTTGACTTTAGCGACGATAAGCAGGCAGCAATGTTGTTTGGTTTTCAACACCAGAATGAAGATTTAGAAAGAGACACTTTTATAGGTAATATTTCTCCTATAACTGGAGGTTTTATAACTGAAAATTCAGCTATATATGTTTATACGGGATTTGAATGGAATGTTGAAATGGG
>JAYOZQ010000076.1:0-3817 GCA_038154225.1 Candidatus Pelagibacter sp. | reverse complement strand
TTAAGAAAAAAAATGTTTATTACCGACCTTGGGGAAAATATACGAACTTATTTGAGGGAACGGAGTTCTTAATTAAGGAATTATTTGTAAAACCTAAAGGCATATTAAGTCTACAAAAACATTATCATAGAGCTGAACATTGGTTGGTTACTCAAGGGAATGCAAAAATAACTTTAAACAAGAATAATTTTATTAAAAAACCCAATGATCATATTTTTATTCCTTTAGAAGCTATTCATAGAATTCAAAACCCTGGAAAAAAACCAGTAAAAATTATGGAAGCTCAAGTTGGATCAATTCTGAAAGAAACAGACATTGTTAGATACCAAGACGTTTATGGTAGGGTTAATTAAATATAATTAAATAATTTAAGTATAATAATAGTATTCAAAAGTAACAACATCACAGGAACTATAGTTCTAATTAGTTCCATTATATGGTTAACTCTATCAAGTTTTCTTTCCAATTTTCTAATAAGACTTAAGTTGTTCCATTCTTGTTGAGAGTAACCGTATTTTTTTTGATTTTTCTTCACAATGATAGATTTTTTAATCATTTTTAAAAAAAATTCAATTTTTAAAGGATTTAATTTAAATATTTAATTTAAAAATATTGATTTTTTTAATTAATTAAACTTACTACTATATTCTTATGGAACTTTTATTAATTATCTTATTAATTATTATTGGATTGTTATCATTTTTATTACTTAAAAAAGAAAGAGTATTTGGAATTAGTATAGATAATAATAAAAACAAAGATCAAGTTAAAATAATTGAAAGCAAAGATTATAGAAAAAATATTTACGATTTATTAAATTATATTCCAGAAGGAATTTTAATTTTAGATAAGTCAAAAAAGATAATTTATACTAATAATTCTGCATCAGAATTGTTTCAAACTAAAATAGGTGAAAATATTAGTGCCTTTTTAAGAAACCCTGACTTATTAATTTCCATTGATAAAGCTTTTGATGGAAATAATTTAACTGATCTTGAAATTGAAATCAGAAGTCAATCAACTTTTAGATTAAATATTACAATTTATCTTGATAAGAATAATTTATTCTTTGATGAAACTTCATGCTTCTTATTTATTAGAGATCTAACTGAATTTTATAAATTTCAACAATTAAAATCAGATTTTGTTGCAAACGTTTCACATGAATTGAGAACACCGCTACAATCAATCAAAATGGGACTTGAAACATTTGAAAATAACCCTGATTTAAAGAAAAATTCTGAAGTTACTAACTTACTTCCAATAATGACTTCACAATCTGAAAGGATGGAAAATCTAATCAGAGATTTATTATCATTATCTAAGATTGAATTACAGGAACACATAAGACCTACTCATGAAATAGATTTAACTGAATTAATAGAATATGTAATTAAAACATACGAAAAATTAGTCAGTAAAAATAATATTAAATTGAATTTTTATAAAGTGGATAATTTTAAAATAATTGGTGATAGAGATAAATTAATAGAAATATTCACCAACCTTATAGATAACGCCATTAAGTACAGTGACAAAAATAAAGAAGTATCAATTACATTTAAAAAAGAAGGTGACTTAAATATTGTTTCAGTTGCAGATCAAGGTATTGGTATACCTAAAGAATCGATACATAGAATTACTGAACGTTTTTTTACTGTAGATCCAAGCAAAAGTCGAAGTGTTGGAGGCACTGGTTTGGGCCTAGCTATTGTTAAACATTTAGTATCTCAACATAGAGCTGAAATGGACATTAGTAGTATTGAAAATCAAGGAACAACAATCGATATCAAATTTAACGCTTTATAATACAACTAAAAGGTTAGTTGTTGTAATAAAACTTTAACCTTCCTTTAATAAAATAATTAAGAATCAGATTTAAATAGTTGCGTATGTTAAATCTAAAAAAAGGAAAATTATGAATAGATTAATTAATACATTATTAGGATTTCTTTTAGTGCTAAGTTTTACAACAACAAGTTACTCAAGAGATCAAATTAAAATAGTAGGATCTTCTACTGTTTATCCTTATGCAACTGTAGTTGCTGAAAAGTTTGGTAAAAGTGGAAAATTCAAAACACCTGTTATTGAAAGTACTGGAACTGGGGGTGGAATGAAACTGTTTTGCGCTGGTGTTGGTGCTAATCACCCAGATGTCACTAATGCTTCAAGAGCAATTAAGCCAAAAGAAAAAGCATTATGTGAAAAAAATGGCGTGACTGATATTATTGAAATTATAGTCGGCAACGATGGTATTTCTTTCGCTCATGCAGTTAGTGCTCCAGACGCTAATTTTACAAAAGAACAACTTTGGAGAGCTTTAGCAGCAAAGGTTGATGTTGATGGTCAGCTTGTAGACAATCCTTATAAGAATTGGACTGATATTGATTCAAATCTTCCTAATAAAAAAATTGAAATTTTAATTGCTCCCCCTACATCAGGTACTAGAGATGCTTGGAATTCTTTAGTAATGGTTAAAGGTTGCACAAAAACTGCTAAATCACTTCATGAGACTACAGGTAAAAATGTAAAAAAAGAATGTGCTAAAATTCGAGAGGATGGTTATGCGGTTGAAGCAGGGGAAAATGACACTTTAATAATTCAAAAACTATCATCAAATCCTGATGCTTTTGGCTTTTTTGGATATAGTTATCTTGTAGCTAACAAAGATAAAATTAAAGCTTCTTCAATTGATGGTGTTCAGCCATCTTTAGAGGGTATTCAGGATTATTCATATCCAATAGCAAGACCTTTATTCTTTTATGTTAAGAAAGCACATATTGGTGTAATTCCTGGAATTCAAGAATTTCTTAAGGAGTTCACATCTAAAAAAGCTATGAGTAATAGAGGATATCTGGCAAAGATAGGATTAGTCCCATTGGCTTCTGATAAATATAAAATAACTAGAACAGCAGCTTTAGATTTAAAGACAATAAGCATTAAATAGATTTAGACTTATCCACAGAAAAAGGCCAGCTTTTACTGGCCTTTTTTTTTAATACAATCAACAAGTTAGTTTGTAACAATTTTGTAACAATTACACGGTATCAATTTTTTAAATGAATTTCATACTTATTTTTTTAATAACCATATTTTCTTTATCATTATTTTTTTATGGAAGATCAAAAACTAAAAGTATTTCAGTACAAAATAATATTAAATTAAATGCTCTACCAAAATTTTATGGATACTATTTAGTATTATGGTGTTCAATTCCAGCTTTGGTTTTTTTGTTAGTTTGGTCAGTCTTTGAACCAATAATCATAAAATCTATAATTATTGAAACTGCAGCAAATCAAGGTGCTATATTTAGTGATAAAAATGAAGCTAATTTAATTTATGAGAAAATTAAAGCTATTCACTTAGGCACTTATTTTGGAGATATAGATAGTATTTTAAAAGACAGTGCAATTTCATATGCTAAATTTATTAATTTATTTACTAATTCTAAAATAGTTTTAATTTTTACTATAATCATTGTATCGGTAATTTATTCATTAAAAAAAATTAAAAATAACAACAAAGCTAGAGATGATGTTGAGTTTATCTTAAAGGGTTTACTTTTTGCTTCATCTTTAATTGCTATACTAACTACATTAGGAATAATATTTTCTTTATTATTTGAAAGTATTAAATTTTTTTCAGTTATTAATATTTTTGATTATTTATTTGGAACTAATTGGAGCCCTCAAAGAGCTTTTGTAAGCGACGCTTCCTCAATAACAGCAGCAGAATACGAAGAATTAAAAGATGCTTTTGGCTTTATTCCTTTAATAGCAGGAACTTCTTTTATAGCGTTTATAGCAATGCTTGTTGC
>JAYOZQ010000075.1:2706-3823 GCA_038154225.1 Candidatus Pelagibacter sp. | reverse complement strand
GGACCGCTGGCCAAATTGGATAAGGCGCTCGGCTACGAACCGGGAGATTCCAGATTCGAGTTCTGGGCGGTCCACCAAAAAGGAAATTAAAATGTTAGATTGGCTTATAAAGGCTTCATTACAAAAATCAGTTGTATATTTTTTTATAATTGTTTTAATAATTTTATTAATCTTAACTTTTGTATTATAAAAAAATATGAGCGAAGAGTTCGAACAAATAAGTATTAAACCTGGATTTATGAAACACAATGGGGGTGTTTTATTTAGAACAGTGTCCGAAACTGAGTATGAATTTAAATCAACAATTAATGAAAATCATTTAAATGCTGCTAACATAACTCACGGAGGTTATTTGTCAGCATTAATTGATGCTGGAGCAGGAACTGCTGCTCATAGAGCTAGCGGTAATTCACCATGTGTTACAATTTCATTAGATTTAAAGTTTATTGGAGCATCTAGAGTAGGTGATGAAATAACAGGAATTACTAAAATACTTAAAAAAACAAACACGCTTATATTTTTATTTTGTGAATTGAGATGTAATAACAAAATTATTACCTCAGCTTCAGGTGTTTGGAAAATTTTAAAAGTTAAACCTTCAAACTTAGGCCCAGGTGGTTAATTATTCTTTTCTTCTATAATTCAAGTATCCAAAAATTAATAAAAGTAAAATAGCTATTGGATAAACAAATAACTTGCTAGGCCTATTTGAATTTTCAATCTTGAATTCACTTATGTAATCACCCATTTCAAAGCCACTTTTTTTAGCTTGGCCATTCCATTTTAAATTATCAACAATAATTTTATTATTTTCTTTAACTAAATTAATTCCATAATCTTCTAGATTATATTCTTCTTCAAAAGTATTTTTATCAATCACAAATAGCTTATATCTATCACCATAAAGACTCGGTCTGGTGACTTTAAAACGTACTTCTTTTTTTGGATCTAAAATAACAGAATTAATATTGTTAATATCTTGGTAATTATATTTTGGATAAAATTTGTTAAGAACAAATTCTGGTGAAAGTAATGAAATAGATATTATCAAAAAAACAATAATCTCATACCATTTTAATTTATTTATAAACCAACCTTGAGTTGCTGATGTAAATAC
>JAYOZQ010000075.1:0-2606 GCA_038154225.1 Candidatus Pelagibacter sp. | reverse complement strand
TCTCATACCATTTTAATTTATTTATAAACCAACCTTGAGTTGCTGATGTAAATACAAGTATACCTACTAAAGAAGTTATTATGACAACTAATGCATGCCAAATATTTTCTATTCCAATTAAAAGTAGTTCATGATTAAATAAAAAAACAATTGGAAGAATACCAGTTCTTAAACTGTACCAAAAAGCTTGTAGCCCAGTTTTAAGTGGATCACCCCCAGAAATCGCCGCTGCAGCATATGAAGCCAATCCAACTGGTGGAGTAACATCAGCCATTAATCCAAAATAAAAAACAAATAGATGGACCGCTATCAATGGAAAAATAAATCCCGATGCATTACCAACATCTACTAAAACTGTTGCCATTAATGAAGCAACGACTACATAATTTGCAGTTGTTGGTAATCCCATTCCTAATAATAAACATAATATTATCGTCAAAAATAATAATATTGTTACATTATCTTTAGCAATAGACTCTATGACTATAATTAAATTGGTACTAAGCCCTGTTGATCCAACAGCTCCAACTATTATTCCAGCTGTTGCTATGGCTATTCCAACACCAACCATGTTTAATGCACCTTTTTCAAATCCAACGATAGTTTGATTAAACCATATTTTGAAAGCATCTTTAGAAAATGAATTTTTGATAAGTAAATTAACTAAATTAACTAAAATCAAAGAAACAGTTGCGTAAAAAATAGAATAAGACGCAGTGAACCTTAAATAAACCAACATATAAATTAAAACAAAAATTGGGATTAAGAAATGAAGCCCTGATAAAAATGTTTTTTTTAGATTTGGAACATCTGCATCTTCCATACCTTTAAGGTTTAATTTTAAAGCTTCAAGATGAGATATATAAAAAAGTGCAATATAAGAAATTATTGCTGGCAAAAATGCATGCTTAACAACTTCAAAATAAGTGACACCTATAAAACTTGCCATAACAAAGGCCGCAGCACCCATAACAGGTGGCATAATTTGACCATTAACAGAGGAAGAAACTTCTATAGCTCCTGCTTTTTCTTTTGAAAATCCAGTTTTTTTCATGATTGGAATTGTAAACGTGCCAGTAGTAACAGTGTTTGCAATTGAGGACCCTGATATTAAACCAGTCATTCCAGAACCAAGGATTGCAGCTTTTGCTGGTCCTCCCCTCATTTTGCCAACCATTGCAAAGGCTAAGTCTAAAAAATATTTTCCACCACCTGCTGTTTCAAGAAGAGCACCAAATAATACAAATAAAAAAATAAAATCTACAGAAACTCCTATTGGAATTCCAAATATGGCCTCTTGATCCAGCCATTGAAAACCAACTAATCTATTTAGTGAAAGTCCACCATGAGAGATTATTTCAGGTGCATATCTGCCAAAATATGAAAATAAAAGAAAACATATGGCAATGATTACTAATGGCAAACCTATTGCTCTTCTTGTGGCTTCTAGCAAAATTAAAATACCTAGACTACCAATAATTAGTTCGATGGGTAAATTAAAATTATTACCTATTGAGATGCTTAAAAGAACCCCACCTCTATCCACTAATTGATCATAAAAGAAGTATATATAAAAACATGAAAAAGCACCTACAAAACTAATTAAAATATCAAATAAAGAAATTTTTTTTCCTTTGACAAATGGATAAATTAAAAATGCCAAAGTTAATGCAAAGCCCAAATGAATTGCTCTTGCAGGCAATCCTTTGAACATTCCAAAGTTAAAAATAAAAGGAAATGGAGATGCATACCAAAGCTGAAATAATGACCAAATAATTGCGATTGCTGCAACAACCTTTAAATGTAAACCTTTAAGATTTTTCGTAGGAGACAAATCTTCGTTGATTTTATCTTTAACTTTTTCACTAAAGCTTTGACTCATAGTAAATATGATACCTTATTATAAAAAAAAGGCCCGATTAAAATCAGGCCTTTTAATTTAATTAAGATTTTGGATTACATTAATCCAGCTTCTTTGTAATATTTGATCGCACCTGGATGTAGTGGAGCAGATAAACCATCTTTAATCATATTTTTCTTTTCCAAATATCCAAAAGCTGGATGTTGTTTTTTGAAATCATCAAAATTTTCCATTACAGCTTTTACAACTAAATAGACAAGTTCCTCAGAAACATCAGCTGATGTTACAACAGTAGCTTTTACACCAAATGTAGTCGCATCCTTTTTTTGCTTTGTATAAGTTCCTTTTGGAATTACAGCTTGAGCATAATAATCAGCACCATCTATTAAGCCTTGAACCTCAGGTCCAGTAAGATTAATTGGTGAAGCTTTAGCAGCACACGTTGCAGCTTGCTCCATTGCACCATTTGGAAAACCAACTGAATATCCAAATGCATCAATTTTTCCATCACATAAAGCTTTTACTTGTTCTGATGAAGTTAATTCAGTAGTTGATTTAAAGAAACTATTATCAACTCCCATCGCTTTCATCAGCTCTTCCATAGTTCCTCTTTGACCTGAACCAGGATTACCAATGTTAACTACTTTTCCTTCTAAATCAGCAAAATCTTTAATTCTTGCTTTTTTTCTCGCCCAAATTTGGAAAGGCTCATTGTGAACTGAAAATACAGCTCTCAAATCACTAT
>JAYOZQ010000074.1:0-3837 GCA_038154225.1 Candidatus Pelagibacter sp. | reverse complement strand
CAGCTTTAACTTCTGGTGAGATTGATATCTTATCAAGAAACACAACTTGGACTCTTTCTAGAGATGCTGACATTGGACTAACTTTCGTTGGAGTAAACTTCTACGATGGTCAAGGTTTCATGGTTAGAAAAAACTCTGGAATTACTTCAACAAGCCAATTCAAAGATGGAATCTCAGCTTGTACTAACATTGGTACAACAACTGAGTTAAACATGAGAGACTTCTTTAACTCTAAAGGAATTTCTTACACTCCAGTTGCTTTTGAAAAAGCTGACGAAGTTGTAGCTGCTTATGATGCTGGTAGATGTGATACTTACACTACTGATAAATCAGGTCTTGCTGCACAAAGAACTAAAATGACTAACCCAGATGATCACATCGTATTACCTGAAACTATTTCAAAAGAGCCATTAGGCCCTGTTGTTAGACAAGGTGATTCAGTATGGGAAGATATCGTAAGATGGTCTTTAAATACTATGATCGAAGCTGAGGAGTACGGTGTTACTTCTGCTAATGCTGACATGATGAAAACTTCAGAAAACCCACAAATCAAAAGATTAGTTGGTGCTGAAGGTGAAATGGGTGCTGCATTCGGTTTAGATAACGAGTGGAACTTAAGAATTATCAAACAAGTTGGAAACTATGGTGAAAGTTATAAGAGAAATATAGCTGACACTGGTATCTTACCAGACAGAGGTCCAAACGAATTATGGACTAAAGGTGGTATTTTATACGTTCCACCATCAAGATAATTAATAGTTATAAATTGATAAAAAGGGCTAGATTTATCTAGCCCTTTTTTTATAGTATCTCTCAAAATGAAATTTAAAAAAATACTTCCCCAATTCCTAACATTACTTTTTATAGTTTTGATATTTGGCTTTTTTACAATGAATGCCCAAATAAATATGGACAATAGAGGTATTGAATTTGGTTTTGGTTTTTTATCTCAAGAAGCATCTTTCGATATTCAGTTTTCTTTAATTGATTATGATGGGTCAAGATCTTACGCACGTGCATACTTAGTTGGATTATTAAATACTTTACTTGTATCTTTTATAGGTATTATTTTGTGTACGATTTTAGGAGTGATAATTGGAGTAGCAAGGTTATCACCAAATTATTTAATCAACAAAACTGCAAGCTTTTATGTTGAATTTTTTAGAAATGTTCCATTATTATTACAAATATTTTTTTGGTATTTTGCAGCTTTAAGAGCTTTACCAATGCCAGAGGATGCTCCATTAATATTTGGTTCATCTTATATGACCATTAAAGGTCTATACACTGTTGCTCCTGTTTGGAACAATTTTGATGTATTTTTCATTGCTCTCATAATTGCTTTAATAGTTATTTACTTTTTCAATAAATTTGCAAAAAGAAAACAAGAAGAAGAAGGTAAACAATATCCAAAATTTTTAATTTCTTTAGGAATATTTATTATTTTACCAGCTTTAACATTTATTGTTGGTGGTGTTGATTTATCTTGGAGTTTTCCTGAACTAAAACAATTAGCCAAAACTTCTTTTACTTATGAGGGTGGACTAGGAATACCGCCTGAATTAATAGCCTTAACTTTAGCCCTTACACTTTACACAGCAACTTTTATTGCAGAAAACGTAAGAGCTGGTATTCAGGGTGTTGGCAAAGGTCAAAAAGAGGCAGCAGCTTCAATTGGTTTAACACCAAGCCAAGTTTTAAAATTAATTATAATGCCTCAAGCATTAAGAATTATTATACCACCAACAACTAACCAATATTTAAACTTAACTAAAAACTCATCGTTAGCAGCAGCAATTGCTTATCCTGATTTGGTTTTAGTTTTTGCTGGTACAGCAATGATGCAAACTGGAAGAGCAATAGAAATTGTTGCAATTACTATGGCAACTTATTTAACAATCAGTTTAGCTATCTCAGCATTTATGAACTGGTACAATAAGAGAATTGCAATACAGGAAAAATAATAATGACTAGTGTGAATTTTTTAAAACCCAATAAAGATAATCTAAGTTTATTCTTAGTTGCGGGATCTTTGTTTTTTACTCTAGGTTTAATTGATTTTTGTTTAAATAATTTCTATGACAAGAATATCACTGGATTTTTGCCAGGATTTATAAGTTTTTTTACACCACTTATTTTTGGAATGATAGGTCTTCATTTAATAAGAATAGAATTTTCTGGAATAAAAATTCTTGATGAGCTTAATAAAAATATAAATACCAATAATTTTAATGCTGCTTTAAGTATGAGCATTATTATATTAATAATTTTTGGTGTAGCACCATTACTTAATTGGTTTATTTTAGATGCAAATTTTGTTGGTGAAAGTAAAGAAGCCTGCACAGGTGGTGGAGCTTGTTGGGTTTATATTAAAGTATGGTTTAATAGATTTATTTATGGAATGTACCCTAATGCTGAGCAATGGAGAGTTAATGCTACATTTATAATTGTTTTAGGATTAATGGGACTGGGTTATTTTTTTCCATTAAAGTATAAAAAATACTTAACTTTTTATTATGTTATTTTTTTACCAATAATTTCATTTTTATTAATCTACTATTTAATTTCTGGTGGAGAGTTTGGTTTAGAGTGGGTAGAAACTGGTGCTTGGGGAGGACTTTCTTTAACATTCATAGTTTCGTTCTTTTCTCTTATTTTCTGTTTCCCAATAGGAATGATGTTAGCATTAGGTAGAAGATCTGAATTAAGTGTAATTAAATATTCATCTTTATCATTTATTGAATTTTGGAGAGGGGTGCCATTAATTACGGTTTTATTTATGTCAGCTGTAATGTTTCCTATGTTTTTACCAGATGGAACTTATGTTGATAAATTGATTAGAGTTATTGTAGCAATTACATTATTTGAGGCTGCTTATACAGCTGAAGTAATAAGAGGTGGTCTTCAAGCTTTACCTAGAGGACAGTATGATGCTGCAAAATCATTAGGGATGGGATATTGGAGATTGCATCTATTAGTTATTTTACCTCAAGCTTTAAAATTAGTTATTCCAGGAATTGCGAATACCTTTTTAGCTTTAGTAAAAGATACTCCTTTAATTTTTGTAGTAGGATTATTGGAGTTAGTTGGAATGTTAAATTTAGCAAAAACAAATCCTAAATGGCTTGGTTTTTCTATGGAAGGATATGTATTTGCTGGAATAATATTCTGGATTATTTGCTACAGTATGAGTAAATATAGTCAAAAATTAGAATTAAAATTTAAAACAGATAGATAAATTATGTCAGATTCAATTATTCAAATTAAAGATGTAAACAAGTGGTATGGTGACTTTCAAGTTCTTAAAGATATTAATCTAGAAGTTAAAACTAAAGAAAAAATAGTTGTTTGTGGCCCATCTGGATCTGGTAAATCTACATTAATTAGATGTATTAATAGATTAGAAGAACATCAAGAAGGAAATATCATTGTTGATGGTACTGAAATTTCAGAAGATACTAAAAATATAGAACAAGTTAGAGCAGAAGTTGGAATGGTGTTCCAACAGTTTAATTTATTTCCACATTTATCAATTGTTGATAATTGTACTCTCGCTCCTATTTGGGTAAAAAAAATGCCAAAGAAAGAAGCTGAAGAATTAGCTCTTAAGCATTTAGAAAGAGTTCAAATATTAGATCAAGCTCAAAAATTTCCTGGTCAGCTTTCAGGTGGACAACAGCAAAGGGTAGCAATTGCTAGAGCCTTATGTATGGAACCTAAAATAATGTTATTTGATGAACCAACTTCAGCATTAGATCCAGAAATGATTAAAGAAGTACTTGATGTAATGGTTGACTTAGCAAAAGAAGGTATGACAATGATAGTTGTTACTCATGA
>JAYOZQ010000073.1:0-3866 GCA_038154225.1 Candidatus Pelagibacter sp. | reverse complement strand
TTTTAAATAAGTTTTGATTTGGAATTACAATAATTGTATCAACATGTTTTCTTAATTCTTCCAAACCTTGTTGTGCTCTTCTCATTCTTGAGGGGCCTTCATATAAAAATGGAAGAGTTACAACACCTACAGTTAAGATATTCAATTCTTTTGCAGCTCTAGCGATTACATGAGCAGCACCAGTGCCCGTTCCACCACCCATACCAGCAGCAATAAAAACCATATTCGCACCTTGTAAAGTATTTACTATTTCATTTAAAGATTCATCAGCTGCAGCTTGACCAATATCAAGTTTTGCACCTGCACCTAATCCTTTAGTTAAATTTAATCCAATTTGAATTCTTGTTTTACATTTACTTAACTTTAAATCCTGTGCATCAGTATTCACTGCAATAAATTCTACACCTTGTAGATTATTTTCAATCATTTCATTAATTGCATTTCCACCTGCTCCTCCAACTCCCATTACTAAAAGTCGTGGTTGTAGTTCTTTAATTTCTGGTGCTTTAAAGTTAATTGTCATCTGTTATTTCCCCTCATTGTTGTTAAAATGTTTTTCCCATTTAAGGTTTGCTCGGTTTAGATTTGCTTTTTTTCTTGCAGTTACCTTAAATTTTTCAAATGCTGTTGGCTCCCAAATTTGGAAGGTTTGACCTTGACCAACAAATAACATGCTATTTTTAATTTTTGCATGTTTTAATAATTTTGATGAAAGTGAAATTCTGCCTTCACTATCAAATTGTAAATTAGTGCTTTCAGCTAAAATAGATGTTGCAAAAAAATCTCTTTTTTCTTCAAATGGATTTAAAGAGTCTATTGCTGAAGAAATTTTTTCAATTCTATCTTGAGAGCATGCTTCAATCGATGAATTATTAAATGACGGATAACAAATAACACCATTATAACCTAAATTAGATAAATGAGATCTAAAACTAGCAGGCACGGAAACCCTTCCTTTTTTGTCTAATTTGTTCTCGTAAGTCGATAAAAACATATATTTTATAATTTTTAAATTCCATATATGGGAATATATGGGAATATATGGGTAATTAGATATAGTGTCAATTACTGATTATCATTAGCTTTTCTGCTAATGTTAACAACTTTGGTTATCAAATGCCTGTGATTGATCAATATATTAAACAACTTATAATTCCTGAAAAGAATAGAAATATAGAACATTATTGAATCAACGGTGAGTCAAAACATGAACATTTGTGTTTGATGTGGTTTGCAGTGTGAATAAATTTGCCAGATAAACTATAAGCCGGGTTCTGTCATTTAAACCTATCATTTGTCTAGGCTTAAGATCACTCTTAAGCTCAAGCAACTAACCCTGATGACTAGCCAAGGATGGCTTTTAGTTTTGCAACAATGTCATCTCTACTTAGTCTTGCTCCCAGTGGGGTTTTCCAGCGTTCATTGTTACCAATAGAACCGGTGTGCTCTTACCACACCTTTTCACCCTTGCCATGTTATGGCGGTTTATTTTCTGTGGCACTATCCCTAGGGTTTCCCCCGCCAGGTATTACCTGGCACTGTGTCCTTGTAGAGCCCGGACTTTCCTCTTTAAAAAAAATTAAAGCGATAAGTCATTTATCTGGCAGAGTTATCTTATTACTTAAATATAAAACTACAAGAAATTTTAATTGAATTTTTTTACTAAATTTTGACTTATAGCTAAACATTCATCGTCGATTTTACCATTTGTCAATTCTTGTCTAAACCTTCTTTGAAAAGCACAAGTTATTAAGTTTAAAAATTGATCTTTTTTTAATTTTGTTGGGCTTTTAATTGAGTATCCAATTTTTGATAAATTTTTAAAAAATTTTTTTTTATTAATTAAGTTTAATTTTTTTCTTCTTTTTTTAACAAGAATTTGATTTGATAATGAATGCCACTTACCAATTCCTAATTTAGCAAAATATTTCCATGGAAACTTCTCACCAGGATCTTTTTTTCTAGTAGGAGCAATATCTGAATGGCCTAAAATATTTTTTTGATTTATTCTATATTTTTTAATTAAAAATTGACTTAATCTTTTTAAAGATTGAATTTGTTTTTTAGAAAATTTTTTATAATTATAGTCATGCCCAGGGTTACTTATTTCAATTCCAATTGAATGCTTATTTAAAGATTTAAAATTTTTCCATGACGATACCCCAGCATGCCAGGCTTCATAAAGATCTGGTACCATAACAACTATTTCTCCATTGTTTTTGATTAAATAATGACAGCTTACTTTTGATTTAATGTCTGTAAGTCTTTTTATTGCTTCCGATTCTTTTTTCATTCCTGTATAATGAAATATAATAAACTTAATTTGACTTAATTTTCTTTTTCTTGCTTCAAAATTTGGCGAATAATTTAAAGTTTTACGCATAGTTAATTTTGTTTTAAATTTAGTCTTTTTATAAACATTTTATAGACATTTTTTAAAATTAAATGTTATTTCACTAGGATTAATTATGTATTATAAACTTATCAATATGAAAAAATTTATTATAACTGTAATTTGTATCTTTTCGTTTGTATTTAATGCATACGCAGGATCAGATGGTGAATTGGCCTTAAATAAGGATGAACCTAAAGAAATAAAAGATTGTTTCGAAAAACTGAATAGAGCGACTTTTTCATTTAATCAAGGATTAGATAAAGCAATAATCAAACCAATTGCAAAAGGGTATAGAAATTTACCTGTTCCAATCCAAAAAGGCACAAAAAACGCAGTTACAAACTTATCAACTTTAATAACAATACCTAATAATGTTTTACAAGGAGACGTTAAAACAGCAATAATAAACACTGGAAGATTACTTGTTAACACAACGGTTGGGCTTCTTGGCACTATTGATGTTGCGAACAAAATGGGTTTTCCAAAATATGAAAAAGAGGATTATGGTCAAACTTTGGGTGCTTGGGGCGTAGGACCAGGTTGTTATTTAGTTTTACCAGTTCTTGGGCCATCTACAATTAGAGATACCGCCGGTTCTTTTGCCAACGTGTTAGGTGGAGATCCTTGGTACAATGCATCAATTCATGGTAATAACGAATTTTTAAGCGAAGGTGTTTATATAACATCAAAAGCTTTAGATGGTGTTAATTTTAGATCAGAAAACCTCGAGTCGCTAGACAACCTTGAGACAAATTCTATAGACTTTTATGCTTCTCTAAGAAGCCTATATTTACAAGATAGAGAAAATAAAATTCAGAATAATCAAAGAGGAACGGTAGAAGTAATATACAAAAATGAAGATGACTGGGAAGAAATAGATAATAAATAATTCAAATAAATTCCTTAAAATATGAAAAAATTTTTTGCAATTCTGTTATTAATAAATTTATTTATAAATAACGCTAATTCAATTGAAGCTGA
Source organism: Candidatus Pelagibacter sp. (assembly GCA_038154225.1). Lineage (GTDB taxonomy): Bacteria > Pseudomonadota > Alphaproteobacteria > Pelagibacterales > Pelagibacteraceae > Pelagibacter. Next base: position 490 of record JAYOZQ010000073.1, on the reverse strand, counting down.
TGTATTTGTTCAATCTACAGTTAATAGAGCTTCAGAAATTCTATCAAAAAATATTTCAAAAGAGGAAAAAATGAGTGGTCTTAAGATAATAGCTAAAGAAACAGTAGATATAAGGGGAATAGGATTTTATTCACTAGGTTCTACTAGGAAAGTTTTAAATGAAAACCAAAAACAAAAATATTTCGACTTATTTGAAAATTATTTTTTAAAAAGTTTTTCTAGTAGATTGTCAGAGTACACCAATCCAAAAATTGAAGTACAGGGTAAAAATGTAATTAATAAAAATTATACGATTGTTAATAGTATATTAGTTGGCTCTACGGATAGACCAGAAGTAAAAATTGACTGGAGAATTTACACAAAAAACCCTGATGATCCTTTAATTAGAGACTTAATAATAGAAGGACTAAGCTTAGCAAGAACACAAAAAGAGGAGTTTGCATCAGTTCTGAGTTCAAACGACAACGATATAAACGCCTTATTTAAAACT
>JAYOZQ010000072.1:0-3886 GCA_038154225.1 Candidatus Pelagibacter sp. | reverse complement strand
CAGCACCATATTTTTTTAAAATATCTTCAGGAGCAATTACATTTCCAAGAGATTTGGACATTTTTAATCCTTTTCCATCTACTACAAATCCATGTGATAAAATTGACTCGAACGGAGCTTTTCCTCTTGTTCCACAAGACTCTAGCAAGGATGAATGAAACCAACCTCTATGTTGATCTGAACCCTCAAGGTACATCGATGCTGGCCATTTTAAATCTTCTCTTTTCTCTAAAACAAACGAATGAGTAGATCCACTATCAAACCATACTTCAACAATGTCGCTTAATTTTTCATAGTCTTCTGACTTATATTTTTCACCTAAAAATCTTTGTGGATCGTCTGAAAACCAGCAATCTGAACCTTCTTTTTCATAAATATTTGCTATATTTTCATTAACTTCATCGTCAACCAATATCTCTTTTGTTTTTTTATTCACAAAAATTGGAAGAGGAACTCCCCAAACTCTCTGTCTTGAAACACACCAGTCAGGTCTTGTCTCAATCATTGATCTTAATCTTTCTTTTCCTTTACTAGGATAAAATGTTGTCTCATCTAGAGCTTTTAAAGCTGTCTCTCTCAATTTATGACTTTCCATTGATATAAACCATTGTGGTGTTGCTCTATGAACTAATGGTGCTTTAGATCTCCATGAATGAGGATAAGAATGTGTCAGCTCACCATTAGCCAATAAATTTTTTTGTTCTTTAAGTTTTTCAATTACAATTGGATTAGCTTTAAAGATATGATTACCTTCAAATAAATGAACGTTCTTAGTATATTTTCCATCACCATCTACTGTTTCAATAGCTTTAATTCCATGATTTAAACATAAGTTAAAATCATCAGGTCCATGACTTGGAGCACAATGCACAATACCTGTTCCTTGTTCTGTTGTTACAAATCTTGCCTCTAACATTGGAATATCATATTCATAACCCAAGTTGAAAAAAGGGTGATTACAGATTGTGTCTTTAAAATCTTTTCCTTTAAATTTTTTAATTTCTTTATAATCTTTTATAGAGCATTCTTTTATAACTGAGTCTAATAAAGCTTCAGCAATGACTATCTTCCTATTTTTAAAATCACCATCATCATTTAATTGTATCAATACATAATCTAGAGCTTCATTATAAGCTAAAGCTTTGTTGGCCGGTATAGTCCATGGAGTTGTAGTCCAAATAATAATCTCACTTCCTTCAAGTTCTTTCAAACTAGATGATTTTACAGGAAAGGATGTATAAATAGTATCTGACTTATGATCCTGATATTCAACTTCAGCATCTGCAAGTGCTGTTTTTTCAACAGTTGACCATAAAACAGGTTTAAATCCTCTGTATAAACTACCCTCTTTTAAAAATTTTCCTAATTCTCTTACAATTTGAGCTTCTGCATCGTAGCTCATTGTAGAGTAATAATTTTCCCAATCACCTATAACACCTAGTCTTTTAAATTGTCCTTTATGAACCTCAATCCATTTTTCTGCAAATGATCTGCATTCTTTTCTAAATTCAACTATCGGTACTTCATTTTTGTTTTTTTTATTTTTTTTATATTGCTCTTCTATTTTCCATTCAATTGGCAAACCATGACAATCCCATCCTGGAACATAGATTGAGTCTTTTCCATCCATTTGATGAAATTTAACTATGATATCTTTTAAAATTTTATTTAAAGCAGTGCCCATATGAATATTGCCATTTGCATACGGAGGACCATCATGTAAGATAAACTTTTCTTTACCTTTGCTAGATTGTCTCAGCTCCTGATATAGATTAATTTTTTTCCAATATTCTAAGATTTCTGGCTCTCTTACTGGTAAATTAGCCTTCATAGAAAAAGCTGTCTTTGGAAGGTTAATTTGTGGATTACTCATTATGCTCTCTTTGCTATTTTTAAATCTAATTTAATTTGAGATTTTAACTTATTAATATTTTTAAATTTTTTCTCTTTTCTTATAAATTTTAAAAACTCAACTGATAAGTGCTTATTATAAAGATTTCCAGAAAAATTAAACAAATGAACCTCAAGTAAGATTTTTTTTTGATTAAATGTTGGTCTAAAACCAAGATTTGCTATCCCTTTTAAAATTTTAAGATTATTTTTTCTTAAAACTCTTACCGCATATACACCTGGTTTAGCTAACACATAATCTTTGATATCTATGTTACATGTTGGAAAACCAATTTTTTTTCCAACTTGTCTACCCTTTTGAACCATTCCTTCAATAGACCATTTTCTATCTAATAATTTATTAGCTCTTTCTAGATAACCATTTTCTAAATAATTTCTAATTAAAGAAGATGAAACAATTTTTTTATTAATCAAAAGTGGTTTTGGCTTAATAACTTGATAATTATATTTATGCTCATTTTGAATTAAAAATTTTACATCTCCTTCTCTTTTATTGCCAAATCTAAAATTATTACTAACAAATATAAATTTTGCTTTTAATTTATTTGCTAAAATATTTTTTATAAAATTGATTGATTTTGTCTTTGAAAAAGTTTTGTCAAATTTTTTTGTTACAATAAAGTCAACTTCAAGATTATTTATTAAATTCACTTTTTGATCAATACTAGATAATCTAAAATTTTTTAAGGATTTGTTAAAAAACATTTTTGGCATTGGGTCAAAATTAATCACACCAATTTTTAAATTATATTTTTTTTTATATGATTTTGCTAACTTAAATAATTTTTGATGTCCCAAATGTACTCCATCAAAATTTCCAATTAAAATTATTGATCCTTTATGATTTTTACTAATATTGAAATTTTTATATAATTTTACCATTTTAAATCTGACTGCATGTAGTTTACAATTGACTCATATTGTTTTGATACTTTTTCTATTCCATTATCTTTTATTTCATTTTTATGCACTCCATTTGAAATTAATAAAGAGTCATAATTTAAAAGATTTGCACCTTTGATATCTGTATTAAGGTTGTCTCCAATTGATAAAATTTTTTTATTATTATTGTCTATTGATTGATTATAAACTTCTGGATAGGGCTTACCAAAATACACTACCTCTCCACCCATTTTTTCAAATACCATAGCAACTGATCCGGCACACAACTCTCTTTCACTGCCTTTATCAACTATTAAATCTGGATTTGTACAAATCATTTTTTTATTAATATGATTTTCTAATAAATCTTTATAATAATTTAAATCCTGATCATATTCATCAAATAAACCACTACATAAAAGATATTGGCTTTCATTAATATTTTTAGATTTATTGTCTTTAAAGTCATTAAATAAATCAAAATCTCTCGGTGGACCAATATGATAAAATTTTTTTAGAGGATAAAACTTTTTAAGATAATTGAGTGCTGCTTCTCCAGAGGTAAAAACCTTGTTTCTATACTTTTCCTCCATACCCATTTTTTCTAAAAATTCTTGAACTGGCTGAATGGGTCTTGGTGCGTTTGTTAATAAAACAAAATTTTTATTGATCTCTAATAATTTTTTTAGAGTGTAAATTGCACCTTCATGAAGTTCTATGCCATTGTGCATTACTCCCCATAGATCTATATAAAAAAGATCATAATTTTCAGCTATGGACTGCAAACCTTCAGAATCTAAATTTTTAGTCATAATTTAAGATATAAACCATAAAATCCTTAATTTCCTAGGATTTTTCATAACTTATTTTCCATATTAACTTGAAAAAGCTAGGTCAGTATCTATATGAGGCTCATATTTAATAAGGAGAATTTATGAAGTTTAAACCGTTACATGACAGAGTATTAATCGAAGTTCTAGATAGCAGTGAAAAAACTGCTGGTGGAATAATCATCCCAGATACAGCACAAGAAAAACCTCAAGAAGGAAAAGTTGTTGCTGTTGGTGGTGGAGCTAAAACAGAAGATGGAAAA
>JAYOZQ010000071.1:0-3900 GCA_038154225.1 Candidatus Pelagibacter sp. | reverse complement strand
CTTGATGAGGTTAAAATTGGTGTTTGAAATTCTAAAAAACCAAGTTTAGTCATTTCATTTCTGATATATGAAATCACTTTTGATCTTAAAATTATATTTTCATGAATTTTTTTTCTTCTTAAATCTAAAAATCTATATTTTAATCTTATTTCTTCAGCATATTCTTGATCGCTAAAAACTGGCATTGGTAATTCTTTGCAAGTCCCTAATATTTCAAATTCATTTATAACAACTTCAATTTCACCAGTTTGAATTTCTTTATTAATGGTCTCATCAGAACGACTAACAACTTTTCCACTAACTTTTATGACAGTTTCAAGTTGAGTTTTTTCTAAATCTAAAAAATTTTTATTTTCTTTATCTATAATACATTGGGTAATTCCGTAGTTATCTCTTAGGTCAATAAATAAAAGGTTTCCATGATCTCTTTTTTTATTAATCCACCCAGAGATTGAAATATTTTTATCTAAATCATCTTTTCTTAACTCATTACAATTATGTGATCTATATTTATTCAATTATTCTCCTAGGGCTTCTTTTATAATTTTAAAATCGATTGGTTTTTTTCGTTTTAAACTAATTTTGTCGATTTTATATATGAAATCAAAAATTTTGCCATACGATCTATCAATTCTTTTAATAATAAAATCAACTAATTTCTTATCTATAGATATTTGGCGATCAGATAAGTTTTTTAATATAAGTGCAAACATTAAATCATCTCCTGGTTTCTCAATATTGCACAATAAAAAATTTTTAGATCTTGAATTTAAATCTCTTAAATTAAAAGAATGGTTAACAATAGGAGTTTTCGAAGTTAAAATTAAATATTTATTATCCTGATCAACAATATTAATTAAAGTGAATAATAAATTTTCATCAATTTTATCATTAAAATTTTCAATGATTATATTTTCAAAGATCTTAATCTTTTTTAAAAATTCATTATTAATTTCATTAGCTTCTATCTTAATTCCTTTAAACTTTTGTAAAAAGATATTGACCAAATGAGTTTTGCCAGAAAAATTTTCTCCAATTAAATTTACAAAATTCTTTTCCCACTTGGGCCAACTATTTAATAATTTAAATGCAAACTCATTGCTCTTTGAAACATAAAAATCTTGATCTTTAAAATTTTGATCATAATCAAAATTTAATATTAATTGATTTAAATTACTCATTTAACTACCCAAATTTGATTTTGAATATCAAATTCATAATTTTTATTTTTCATAATTTTAAGAAAGTAATCCGGTGATCCATTAAATATAACTTTGTAAAAATTATCTTTATTGTTAAATTTATAAATATGATAATCATATATCAAATCTGTATTGTCTAATATTTCTTCAAACTTTGAAATTTCTGAATTGTCGTTGTTATTAATTGAAATAGTTAAAGATATCTTTACCGATGTATTAATTTCATTTTTACTCTTCCAATAATTTTCATAAATACTTTTTAAACTTTCAATTAATTTATCTGCTTCTTTATAATTATCTATATTAAGATTTTGAAAACTGATATTTTTAAGATCTTCTTCTTGATTAAAGTTTATTTTATTTAAAACTTTAATTGTATTATTTTCTTTATAGATGATTGATATAATATAATCATCAAGATTATATTTTGTTATAATTTCACTAAAATTATAACTTTCCAAGATTTTTGAATATCTTTTTATTAAATTGAAATCATCTAGATCTTCAGTAGGTAAAACATATCTTAATAAATGATATTTTTGATTATTAGAATTCCAATTATTAAAAATATAATTTTCAGAAAAAATTGAAATTTCATCTTTATTTTTATTTACTATAATTGGTAAAAAAAATATTTTTTTTTCAACTGGAAGAGATGGAAAGATATTTTTTTCTTCCATTAAATTTAATATTTTTTTTTTATTAAATGATACATTTAAAGATAAATAATAAACTTCATTAATAAATTTTTCTTCTTTAATTGAAAAAGTTTCAATCATACTTTTAATTAAACCAATTGGTGTTTTACTTAGCTTGTTTTGATCTTGTGTTTGCAATATGGATAAAACCAACCTGTTAAATGCCAGGGCAAATCCTTCATCAATTATCTTGTTTTTATCAAAATTAATCTCAAATGGAGTGGATATTTCTACATCATTGATTGAGAAAGTCTTTGCTTGAATATTTTCTGTGGAAAAAAAAATATTTAACAAAGCAAGTAAGCAAAAATGAATATATAATCTTTTATAATTAAAAAGTTTAATATTAAATTTCATAAAATATATTAATGAATAATAAATTAATAACCTATAAAAAAAGTGGAGTTAACATAAATGCTGCAGATAAGTTTGTTAATTTCATTTCGTCTGTTTCATCAAAAAAAAGGGGCAAAAAAAAGTTTTCAAATATTGGTGGTTTCGGTTCTATATCAGACATTCCAAATCACATAAAACAACCAAAAATTGTTGCCTGCACAGATGGTGTTGGCACTAAAGTTGAAATCGCGAATATTCTTAATAAATATGACACTATTGGAATTGATTTAGTTGCAATGAGTGTAAACGATTTAATTGTTCAAGGTGCAAAGCCTCTACTATTTTTAGATTATATTTCTATAAATAAAATTGATTTAAAAAAATTAAAATCAATCATTAAAGGTATTGTAAAAGGATGTAAATTGTCTGGTTGCGAGTTGGTTGGTGGTGAAACAGCTGAAATGCCAGGCACATATGAAAAAGGTAAATTTGATATTGCAGGTTTTGCGGTTGGTTTAGTTGGTAAAAATAAAATTTTAAGTAAAGATAAAATTAAAAATAATGATTTAATTTTAGCTATACCTTCAAGTGGTCTTCATTCAAATGGATACTCTTTAGTACGTTATCTTCTTAAACAAAAAAAAATAGATATTAAGAAAAATATTTTTTTAAAAAAAGAACTAATCAAACCAACTAAAATCTATGTAAATGAAGTTTTAAAATTAATAGATAAAAATTTGATTAATGGATGTGCCAATATTACTGGAGGGGGTTTAGCTGATAATATTCAAAGAGTTATTCCAGATAATTTCACAGCTGAAATAAATTTAGACTTAATAAAAACATCTAAAATTTTCAAATGGCTTCATAAAAAAGGAATATCAGATAAAGAAATGCTTAAAACTTTCAATTGTGGTGTTGGTTTTTGTTTAATCATTAACCCAAAAAAGTTAAATCAAATTAAAAGTTATTTTACAAATAATTATAAACCTTATGTAATAGGAAAAATTACTAAAAATTTTAAAGAAAAAGTTAAACTAAATGGCTCTGTTAACTGGATCTAATAAAATAAATATAGCAGTTTTTATTTCAGGAACAGGCAGTAATTTAAAATCTCTTATCAAATTTTCAAAACTTAAAAAATCACCAATAATTATTAAAATGATTATTTCTAATAATTATAAAGCAAAAGGTTTACAATATGCAAATATTTACAAAATTAAAAAAAAGGTATTTGATTTTAAAAACACTTTATCTGAGAAAAAAGTTATCAATGAATTAAAAAAAAGCGATATTCATTTAATTTGTCTTGCAGGTTTTATGAAAATTTTATCAAAAAGTTTTATTAAGAATTTTAAAGGAAAAATTCTTAATATTCACCCTTCCCTTCTTCCAAAATATAAAGGATTAAATACTCATGAAAGAGCAATTAGAAATAAAGATAAATATTCGGGTTGTACTGTGCACTTTGTAAATTCTAGACTTGATTCTGGCGAAATTATTAATCAAAAAAAAGTAAGAATTAAAAAACTTGATACACCTAAAACCTTAGCAAAAAGGATTTTAATCCAAGAGCATAAGCTATATCCAGCTGCTATAATAAAAGCACTTAGTCTTTAAAAAAGAAATCTATTTCAATTTTTGCATTTTCAATACTGTCAGAT
>JAYOZQ010000070.1:0-3901 GCA_038154225.1 Candidatus Pelagibacter sp. | reverse complement strand
GATTTATCAATGATTAACATTGGAGCGTATGATTTTAGACCAATGTTTGATAAATCCATTTATCATACAACTCCGGAAGAAGCTCTTAATATTGCACAAGATTTAAAAAGTAAAAAAGTTTTAGGAACTCACTGGGGAACTTTTGTTTTATCTCTCGAACCTATTATGGAACCACCTGTTCGATTTAAAGATAATGCTGAAAAATTTGGATTTAAAAAAGAAGATGCAATCACATTTAATATTGGTGAAATAAGACCCTTAAAAGAGGTATTTTAAACTATAATATTGTTATTCTATGCATAATTCTATTTCCTTTAAAAGGAGTAGCCTGGTGAAGCATAGATCTATTATCCCATATAGCTAATTGGTTTTTTTCCCACTTTAGTGAGTATTGAAATTTTTTCTTAATTTGATGCTTAAACAATTCTTTTTTAATTTTATCAGAATTTTTTAATTTAGGAGAAAAGCCTACAAGATGTCCAGGACTACAATAAATTGTATTTTTAGAGTTTATTTTTTTTATAATTTTATGAGTAGATTTTAATTCTTTAATTTTTCTTCCCTTCTCTTTTACTCTCTCTCTAGTAGTAACTGAAATTGGACCTTCAGAAGAGTACTTCCCTTTCACTTGAAGCAATTGATTTTTGATTGATTTTGATAAATGATCAAAAGCTAAGTATTGAGATGAGAATTCAGTATTTGCTCTACCTTTTTTAGGAACTAGTTTAGATAATAGCATTGTAAATCTTGGAGGTTTTTTTGTGTAAATAGAGTCTGTATGAAACTGTTCTCCAAAACTGGGTCCCTTATCTGTTGCTTTTCTTTGAACAACAGTGATTTGTTTATATTTTTTACTTAATCCTTTTAATCTTGGATAATCAGCTAATTTACCAAAATGTTTTGCAAATTTTATATAATCTGAAGAACTTAGTTTTTGTCTTCTCAAAAAAATCATCCCATAAACCTCAAGAGATTTAAAAATAGTTTTAAAATCTTTTTTAGAAATATCTTTAATGTTTCCTATGGCCTCAGCCCCAATATTTCTTTTATTGGGAATAATTTTAAACATAAATAGATTTAATTATTCAATAATTTGCTTTTAGCTTTTTCAAACTCTTCTTGAGTTAAAACTCCACTTTTATGTAATTCGTTTAATTTGCTAATTTCGTCACTTAGGTCATTAGCAGTTGGTGAAGAAACTTGAGTTTCATTTTCCTCTTTTTCTTCAGGTTTAACAGGTCTGTTATCAACTTTAGCTTTAAAACCTTTCATGATGGCTGTTCCACCTAAATAAAAAACGAACCCAAGAATTGGGATAGCTAAACCAAAAAAAATTAATTTTTCCATGAGCTAATCTTCATCCTCATCACGCCAGCCTTTTTGGTACATTAGATAACCCGCTAAAATTACAGAAAAAGTTCCAGCTATCATACCAAAATCAAAACCAACTTGTTTACCATATAAATACCACCCTAGCTGCGTTGCTCCAATTGGAACTGCAGTGAGCAGTATCATTATTATTCCAATTCGATATTCATATGGAGGTTTTTTCATTTGAAAACTTTATCAAATAAAAAAAGAAATTAATGAAGTTTTATCAATTTGAGACAATAAAACTTATTAATGAAAAAGTGTTTATTTTTGTGATCTTTTAAAACACTCAACAGTATTTTTTAGTAAACAAGCAATCGTCATGGGTCCTACTCCACCTGGAACAGGAGTTAATGCTTTAGCTACTTTTGAAACTTCATCAAATGCAACGTCTCCAACCAAACCATTTTCTGTTTTATTAATTCCAACATCAATTACGATTGCATCTTTTTTAACCCAATCACCTCTCACAAGTTCTGGGATACCCACAGCTGCAACAATAATATCTGCTTCAAGGCATTCTGCTTTTAAATCTTTTGTTCTTGAATGAGTAATAGTTACTGTACAATTTTCTTTAAGAAGAAGTTGTGTCATAGGTTTACCATTAAGATTAGATCTTCCAACTACCACAGCTTTTTTACCACTTAAGTTTGGTTCGATTTTTTTAATCATTAAATAACATCCAAGTGGTGTGCAAGGCACTGAACTCTCATAACCAGAAGATAAGTTTCCTACATTCATTGGATGAAAACCATCTACATCTTTTGAGGGAGTAATTGTTTCAATTACTTTTTGTTTATCAATATGTTTTGGAAGTGGGAGTTGAACCAAAATTCCTGAAACACTCTCATCATTATTCAATTCTTCAATTTTTTCTAAAACAGTTTTTTCTTCAACTGTATCCGGGTATTTAATAACTTCAGATTTTAAACCTACTTCATTTGCTGATTTTTCTTTGTTACGAACATAAATTTGGCTTGGAGCCATATCTCCAATTAGAATTACAGTTAATCCTGGAACCTTATTATATTTAGTCTTTAATTCAGCTACTTCTTGTTTAAGTTCTTCTCTAAGTTCAGCTGCTGCTTTTTTTCCATCTATTAATATCATTTTACTTCCTTAAAAAATCATTGGTGCAATGTAGAGCTTCATACACATTTCAATAAACCAAATCAATAGTAGAAGAATTATTGGTGAAATATCTAAGGAGCCCAAGTTTGGTAGAAAACGTCTAATTCTATATAAAATTGGATCCGTTAATCGATAAGTTAACTCTAAAATAGAATAAACAAATCTATTTTGAGTATTTAAAACATTAAAAGCAATCAACCAACTTATTAATACATTGGCTATAACGACGTAAGAATAAAGTTTTAAAATTTGTAAAACTAAATAAAAAATAGCTATCATTTTTTTTCGATATAAATCGACTGACTTGGGAAAGCAAAAGAGGCTCCATTTTTTTCTACAATCTGCTTAATTTCAATTGCAAGTCTCTCTTTAACTTCTAATGAATTACTCCAACTATTAGAATTGGTAAAACATCTCACCAAAATATCTATTGAACTGTCTGAAAATTTTTCAATTCTAACCGCAACCCCTGCTGATTGATTAAAATCATCGCTTGAGTTTATATAATTTTCAATTTCTTCTCTTACTTTTTTAAGTTGATCTATTGTTGAGTTGTACTGAAGAGTGATTATCCATCTTATTCTCCAATTAGAGGTTTCACTTACATTTACCACTGCATTTTCTGCAAACTGAAAATTTGGGATTATGGCAAGTGACTTATCAAATTTTCTTATTGAAGTTGATCTGAAACCAATATTTTCAACAATGCCTTCAATAATTCCTTCAACCGCTATCCAGTCACCAATTTTAAATCTTTTTTCTACTAAAACTAAAATACCTGATATTAAATTTTTGAATAAATCTTGTGCTCCTAGTGCAACTGCTACACCAAATAAACCAAGTCCCGCAATAATTGGGCCTATCTTTATTCCCCACAATTCTAAAACAGCAGCTAGTCCTAAAATAAAAATTAAAATTTTAAGAGATTTAATGATCCATCCAATTAACTCTCTTGTTAATAACTTATCTAATCCACTTAAAATGTAAGAAATTGGTTCAATGATTTGATGGATGACCCAAAAAATTAATATTGTAATTAATGTTCTATTTATAGTGTCAACAATTTCACGACCATCACTTGAGAAAGTCATATAATAACTTGCAATAAAAAAACCAAGAACAATTGGAAGAAATCTAGCAGGGCCTTCCAAAGCATTAACGAATGTATCATCTAACTTGTTGGTAGTTCTTTTAGAAATTATTTCTAACTTTTTAATGATCAACTTACTGATCAAGCCTCTAAAAATTAAGAAAATAAAAAATATCCCAACTCCGATTAATATTTGAAAAATATCGACTCCTAATATTCCCTTTTTCCAAACCGATAAAAATATATCAGAAAAATTATTTATTATTTCCATAGCTAAATTTTATATAACAAAAACTCTTCTTCTCCAGG
>JAYOZQ010000069.1:2574-3928 GCA_038154225.1 Candidatus Pelagibacter sp. | reverse complement strand
CAAAATAATTGTCCTAATTTTTTTTCATGAAATTTAATTTCATACTTATTAATCAAATTTATAAAGTCATTTTGAGTATATTGACTTAACGCAGATCTTACGAACTTAGGGTTTTGTGAAAGAAATTTACTTGGATTAGTATTGATATTAGTAAAATTACATCTTCCCCCACCAGAAATTCTTATTTTTTCTCCAATTTTTTTATAATGATCAACGAGCAAAACTTTACGGCCACGTTTTCCAGCTTCAATGGCACTCATCATGCCAGCAGCACCTGCTCCTATTATTATAACATCATATTTATTCATGATTTCTTAAAAATTTGATCTGAAAAATTTGTCTTAACAACTAAATAGATTGTCTTTTAATTAACTCTTCAATTTGTTCAATCATTACCTTGGATGATTTCATTGCAGGATAAATTTCTTGAGCTTTTTGATAGCTTCTCTTTGCTTTATCGTAATTCTTTAACTTTATATTAACCATCCCTTGGCCCGCTAAAGCACCAAAGTGTCTATTTTCTAATTCTAACACTTTATCTATATCATCTTGAGATTTTTGAAATTCTCCAACCATATAAAATACTGTTGCTCTTTTATTCCAAGCCTCAGCCCAAGTAGGATCTAATTCTATTGCTTCTGAAAACACAGAAATTGCTCTATTTAACTGTCGGTCTTGAACTAATCTTGAACCCTCATCTAAAATTGATGTTAATTTTTGATCTGTCGGATGCGTGCTCCATAACGACCAAATTTCTTGTGCAACATTAGCTGCAACATTTGTTTTATTGACCTTAAGTTCATTAAACAATTGATTTAATCTTACGTCTCGATCATTTGCATAAGAAGTAGTTATAGAAAATAAATAAATTAAAAAAAATAAAAGTACTCTCTTCATCTTTAGATGTTATCAAATAAGAGAATTAGAGTCTTTAATGTTATGTATTTTGATTAATTTTTTTACAACTATAAAAAGAAATATCTTTTTCTTTTTCTTCTAGTTTAATATTTTTAGTAATTTCATGTATAAGCTCGCCTGTTTTAATAGTTAAAACTGCGGATTCTGAATAGTTTCTTTCATCATCAAAAGCTTGGATGAGAACGATGTCTTTATTAGAAATTTTTACCTCTAAATCAATTTTATCAATAAAATTAGATAAATTTTTTACATTTAATGCATTTGGCGATTTTGATTCGATCACTAATTTACTAATGTCATCTCTCATTAATTGATCTTTTGTAAACGTTACAAAGTTATGATCTGGGTTTTTTAAAATTACTTTTTCAAATGCACAGGTAAGATTTAAATTTGCATCGATAGTAATATTTGTATTTTGTGCGTTAGCATAACTGAA
>JAYOZQ010000069.1:0-2474 GCA_038154225.1 Candidatus Pelagibacter sp. | reverse complement strand
TTTAAAATATTAATAATACTTTTTTTAATAGTTTCACTTACTTTGATGGTTCCTTCTTTATTGGGATGAATTCCATCTTGTTGATTTAAACTTGGATCAAGTGCAACTCCATCAAGTAAAAATGGGATCAAAGGTAAATTATATTTTTTAGAAAGTTTTGGATAAATTGCATCAAATTCTTTTTTATATTCAGTGCCATGCGTAGTTGGGGCAACCATACCTGCAATAATGATTTTAATATTTTTATTATTAGCTATCTTTATGATTTCTTCTAAATTTTTTTCAGTTTCAGCAGGTTTTATTCCTCTAAGCATATCATTCGCCCCTAAGCCCAAAATGATTAAATCAATACCAGGCTCAGATAAGCTCCATTCAGCAATATTTAATCCTCCAGAAGATGTGCTCCCTGAAACACTGCCATTAATTATCTTTATATTTAAACCATCTTTTTTAAAATCACTTTCAAGTACCACTGACAAGTGATGTTCTTTGGGCAGACCATATCCAGCCATTAAACTATCACCAAATAACACCACCTTTTCTATTGCGAATGCATTTATGTGCACTAGAAAGATCAGTAAAATTTTTATAAATAATCTTTTATTCATGAGTGATCTTCTTAAATTAAAAAAAATAAATCTCAAATACCAAACTGGTAAAGAAAATATCAGTGTTTTAAAGAATATTGATCTTACTATTAAGAAAAAAGAGACCGTTTCTGTGGTAGGTGAAAGTGGCTCTGGTAAAACAAGTTTAATTATGTTGGTTGGAGGGTTAGAAAAACCAACTTCTGGTAAAATTATTTTTCAAAATCAAGAAATTACAAGACTTAATGAAGATGAAGTATCTGAAATTAGAAAGAAAAATATTGGAATTATATTTCAGTCTTTCTACTTAATTCCAAATTATACTGCAGTTGAAAACGTAGCTCTAACTTTGGAGTTAAATAATTTTAAAAATCCAGAGAATGAAGCAAAAAGTTTATTAGATAGATTTGGTTTAAAGCATCGATTTAATAATTTACCAAGTCAACTGTCTGGTGGTGAACAACAAAGAGTTGCAATTGCAAGAGCGATCGCGATGAAACCAGAATTAATTTTAGCGGACGAGCCGACTGGAAACTTAGATACTGAAAACTCATTAATGATTTCAGATATTTTATTTAAATATGTCAAAGAGCAAGGATCATCATTAATTATGGTAACGCATGATCCAAAACTTGCAAATAAAGCAAAAAGAAAAATCAAAATAAAAGATGGAAAAATTAAATAATCGATCTGAATTTAGTTTGATATTTAAATATGCTTTAAAAGACTTAAGCAGAAACTATCATAAAATCTCAAGCATTATTGTTACCCTATTTATTAGTCTGTTTATCTTAAGTGCTATTTTTACAATTGAAGATAGTCTTAAAAAAGAACTAAACGATAATGCTAAAGCACTTTTGGGTGGTGATTTAGAAATTGATTACAATCGAAACCAAGGAAATCTTGAATTAGTTAATCAAGTAAAAGAGTTTGCAACTGTATCTCAAATGATTGAGTTCAGTACTATGCTTTCAACAACTGGAAGAGAAAAAAACAAATCTTTATTTACTAGAATAAAAACAGTTGATGAAAAATATCCTTTATATGGTGAAGTAGTTTTTGAACCCATAGGTGCTTATGAGCGTATGCAAAAAGAACCAAATACTATTTTAATCAATGAAAGTTTATCAAAGACTCTTAACATCAAACTTAATGAACAAGTTAAAGTTCAAGATCAAAACTTCACAGTCATTGGAATTATTAAATCAGTACCTGATGTCAGTGGATTTGTTGCTTTTGGAGATTGGGCACTTGCTGGAAAACAAACGTTAGAAATATTAAAGTTAAACGGAATTGGAAGCTTTTTAAACTATGAATACAAAGTAAAATTTAATGAAGCTGATAACCCTGATGAAATAGAACAAAGAATTGAAGCTATTTTTAAAGACGATCAAAAAGTAAAACTTCGTTATCCTGAAAATTCTGCAAGTGGAATAAAGAGAATAATCAACAATTTTTCACAATTTTTATCGCTTGTCTCAATAAGTGCAATGTTAATTGCTGGTATTGGAATTGCAAATACCCTGCTCTCTTTTATCAACCAAAACAACATGTCAATTGCAGTTAGAAAAGCAGTTGGGTTTTATTCAGGAAATATAAAGACACTTTATTATCTTCAGTTATTAATATTGTTATTTGTAATTACAGTTGTCTCCTATGGCTCTAGTTTTTTAATAGTCCCTATTGCTGATAAATACTTATCAGATGGACTTGGATTAAATGTTTATCCAGTATTTTCTATAGTAAATTTTATTAAAATATTTTTAGTAGGTTTATTGGTACTTGTAATATTTTCTATCCCAACCATAAGTTCGATTGATCAAGTAAAAGCCTCTAATTTATTTAGAAATGTTTTTCAAAATTTACAATTTTATTATTCAAAAAAAT
>JAYOZQ010000068.1:0-4009 GCA_038154225.1 Candidatus Pelagibacter sp. | reverse complement strand
TCTGTAAAGTTAGGTGTCCAGTTAAATATAATTGTTCCTCTTCCTTCTTTTTCAGCTGCAGATAACTCTGCCCAAAGAGCATCGGCACTTCCAGCAAATTTAACCCACCAAAGATCACCTAAACCTAAAGCGTCAACTCTTTGAGGAATTAAGTCACCATGCCAACTTTGTGGACCTTCCAACATTCTTCCTTTACCATCTGGTGAGTCAGGTGTTGTGAAGTTTTTTGCACAATCTGGATTTTTTAAAGCTGTCCAATCTGGTAGTCCTGGGCATAATCCTTTATCAGTAACCCAATTTGGATATCCCATATCCTCTAGAGTTCTTGCCTCATGATCACCCCAATCAAGTAAACCACCTTTATCTAAAGCAGTAGTAAATGATTTTCCAAAAGCAGATTCCCATACCTCGTGAGATACAGTTACATCTCCAATTCTAATTGACTCATATACCGCTTGTGAGTCAGCGTTAACGTATTTCACGTTATTTCCCATACTCTCGAAAATACCACCAATAACGTAAGCCATTACAATTTGGCTTGACCAGTTATGAGTTGGAATTACGATAGGTTTTTTGCTATCAGCGTTAGAAACTCCTGTAAAACTTACTACAGAAATTACTAGAGCAGATATTAATGATATTATTTTTTTCATTTTTTTCCCCTCTATTAATATTAATTTTTAAAGTATGTTATTAATTAAACTTATAGTCAACTCGTTTTGATTAGAATAAACTTATAAAAAATATATATAGTTTTGTTAAAATGTTAGGAACTAGTAACGAAATCAGAAATCCAGGCTTAAGAGCTTTACCACCAGGAGTTGAAAGATATTTTGTTAAAGGTGGTGGTTTATCAGTAATAGAAGTTTTTCCAGAAGATAAGATTGAGATTATAAATGATGAAGGCAAACAAATTTGTGAAATTGTAGTTTTTAATAATCAAGGTAAGCCTGATCAATCAATTTTAAATTTAAAAGAAATTGCAAATGCAGATTTTTCTAAAAGAACAATTGTAAAAGATGAAAAAATTTCAAATATTTTTAAAAAGAGAAATCTAGATCTTCAAAAAGCAAAATCATCAATTCTATTTGATGAAGATTGTTTGATGGGAGAAAAAATAATTTTATCATCAAAAGACAAATGCTTTGTTTTAATAGCAGCACCTGGTGATCCGTTAAATGTTCATGAACAAAATCCACCAACTGATTTAACTGTTTTTATTAATAGAGCCAAATTTTCAGAAACAGATGAACAGTTTGTTCTGCCTGACCCTTTGAATGATCCAATAGTTGAGCAACTTGTTAAAAGAAGAACTGCAGAAACTTATGAAGTGAAAGCAGGTGAATATATTCAAATTATTGATACAGGCGGAAGGCAATGCTCTGATTTCTTAGCTTTTGATACTCATAAATTAAATGATGGTATTGAAAGTATAATTGATGATAAAGCGACCAGAACGTTCATGGGTAGTGCTTATCCAGGTCCAGGTTTGTTTTCAAAATTTTATGATGGTAATCACGAAGCTATGGTCGAGGTTGTTAGAGATACTGTTGGAAGACATGATACTTTTAATTTAGCATGTACTTCTAAATACTATGAGGACTTAGGTTATATGGGGCATATCAATTGTACCGATAACTTTAACAAAGGTTTAGAAAAATATGACGTTAACGCTAGAAAAAGTTGGTCTGCAATAAACCTTTTTTTTAATACTGCAATTGATGCAAACAATGTTGCAACATTTGATGAGCCATGGTCTAGACCAGGTGACTATGTTTTGTTCAGAGCTTTAAAAGATTTAACATGTATTTCATCAGCCTGTCCTTGTGATGTTGATGCTGCTAATGGCTGGAACCCAACAGATATATTTGTTAGAACTTATGGAAAAACTAACAAATATTCAAAAGCTATTGCATTTAGAATGAAAACAGACTCTGAGCCAAAACTAACCCAGGAAACAGGTTTTCATAAAAAAACATCTGAGCTAACAAGAAATTTTGTTGAATACAAAGGCTTTTGGTTAGCAAATAACTTTACTAATTCAGGAACAATAAAAGAATATAATGCCTGTCGAGAAAGTGCGATCGCAACTGATCTTTCTCCATTAAGAAAATTTGAAATACTTGGCCCAGATGCAGAAAACTTAATGCAATACACTTTAACAAGAAATGTTAAAAAATTATCAGTAGGTCAAGTTGTTTATACTGCAATGTGTTATGAAAATGGATGCATGTTAGATGACGGAACTCTATTTAAATTTGGACAAGATAATTTTAGATGGATCGGTGGCGATGAATACAGTGGAGAGTGGTTAAAAGAACAAGCTAAAAAGAAAAATTATAAAGTTTGGATAAAATCTGCAACAGACCACATACATAATATTGCAGTACAAGGTCCTAATAGTAGAAAAATTCTAGAAAAATTTGTTTGGACTGCTCCTATCCAACCATCAATAACTGAGCTTGAATGGTTCAGATTTAATATTGCTCGAATAGATCATGAAACAGGAACACCAATTGTAGTTTCGAGAACAGGTTACACAGGTGAACTTGGATATGAAATATGGTGTCATCCAAAAGATGCAAATGAAGTTTGGGATAAAGTTTGGGAAGCTGGAAAAGAATTTGATATCACGCCTTTAGGATTAGAGGCTTTAGATATGGTTCGTATAGAAGCTGGACTTATATTTTATGGATATGAGTTTGATGATCAAACAGATCCTTTTGAAGCAGGAATTGGATTTACTGTTCCACTTAAAACTAAAGAAGATGATTTTATTGGTAAAGAAGAATTAATAAAAAGAAAAGCAAGTCCACAAAAAAAATTAGTTGGTTTAGAACTTGTTGGTCATGAACCAGCAGTTAATGGAGATTGTGTTCATGTAGGACGAGCACAAATTGGCACAATAACAAGTGGAATGTTATCGCCAAAGCTTGGAAAAAATATTGCTCTTTGTAGAATTGATGTAAAATACTCTGAAATTGGAACTGAAGTTGAAGTTGGTAAATTAGATGGGCATCAAAAAAGAATTGGCGCCAAAATAGTTGCTTTTCCTTTTTACGATCCTACAAAATCAAGAGTAAGAGCATAAAAAAATATGCCACAAAATAAAATTAAAAAAACTTTATTAGAATTTTGGGAAGAACAAATGAAGCAATCTCATACATCTAGTAATTATTTTTTTAGAAAATCACCTTCACATTATCACATGATGTTATTAGTCATGTCAGCTTATAAAGAAGGTAAAAAATTATCTGTTGAGGGTCTAAAAACTAAATTGTTTAAAACCTCTAGACCAAAATCTGCTTTGATAATTACAGAAGCTTGCGAGAAAGGATTCTTTCGTCTAGAAAAAACTTCAACTGATCAGCGAATAAAAAATATCATTCCAAGCGAGTCATTTATTGCTGAGTTTAATAATTACCTAAATACACTCAAAAACATCAGTTATTAGGCTTTTTTTTAAATCGCTGGAAGTTTATATTTTTTATATATAATTTTTAGTTCTATAAAAAATTATATTAATTACTATTACCAAAAAATAGTGTTTTGATATGTCAACATTACCTTCAAAAGCAAAAGTAGTTATTATTGGTGGTGGTATTCATGGTTTGAGTACTGCTTGGAAACTTTCAGAAACATATAAAAATCCTGGTGATATTGTGGTTCTTGAAAAAAAAGATATTGCAGCTGGTGCAAGCGGTATTGCATGTGGAGTTGTTAGAAATAATTATTTTCAGCCAGCTATGAGAGAGTTAATGGCTCACTCTGTTTCAGTTTGGGAGAGTGATCCAAAAGCATTTAAATATAATGCTGTAGGGTATTTACAAATTTCTCCAGAAGTAATGCATGAAGATGTTGCAACTATTTATGAGCAACAAA
This sequence comes from Candidatus Pelagibacter sp., assembly GCA_038154225.1. GTDB lineage: Bacteria > Pseudomonadota > Alphaproteobacteria > Pelagibacterales > Pelagibacteraceae > Pelagibacter. The sequence goes on along the minus strand of JAYOZQ010000068.1, from coordinate 127 downwards.
AAGCAATAGGTTATGATTCAGAATTTATTGAAGGTGAAAAAGACTGCATGAATTATATGAAGGGCATGTTTGATGATTGGCAAGCTCAAGGGATTACATCTGTGCTTCATGAAAAAAAAGGTGGTTA
>JAYOZQ010000067.1:0-4093 GCA_038154225.1 Candidatus Pelagibacter sp. | reverse complement strand
CAAATACATCATCAGTCATCGTTCTGTATCTATTTTCCATTTGCCAAGATTGAGCAGCACCTTTGGATATCGTTTCCATTACAATATCCATATCTAATCCAGCATTAATTCCAAAGTTAATAGCCTCTGACAAACCTTGTACAGCTCCAGCTATACACATTTGGTTCATCATTTTAGTTAATTGTCCACTTCCTGATTTACCAATTAATTTTACTTTACGACTGTAGCAATCAATAACTGGCTCTGCTTTTTTAAAGACATCTTCATCACCACCAACCATTACTGTTAATATTCCACCTTCAGCACCAGCTTGACCACCTGAAATAGGTGCATCTAAAAAATCAAACCCTTTATCTTTTGCAGCTTGGTAAAGTTCTCTTGATATCTCTGCTGATACTGTAGAATTATCAATGTAAACACAACCCTCTTTAGCGGTATTAAATAATCCATTTTCTCCAAGAGACACTTCTCTTAAATTATCATCATTTCCAACACAGGTAAAAATAAAGTCAGCACCCTCAGCAGCTTTTGCAGGTGTATCTGCTTTTGAACCTTTGTACTCAGTAATCCACTTGTCAGCTTTAGCAGCTGTTCTGTTATAAACAGTTACATTGTGACCAGCTTTTGATATATAACCTGCCATTGGATAACCCATGACACCAAGACCTATGAAAGCAACATTAAAAGACATAATTTTTATTTCCTATGTTTAACAGTTTGAAGTTTAAAGTAATTCTATTTGGATTTATTTTTACATTTTTTTCTAGTTTTGGACAGAGTTATTTTTTAGGTCTTTTTAATTCTAGTATTAGAGAAGCTCTATCTATCACTCATGGACAATTTGGCTCAATATATGCATCAGCAACTTTATGCAGTAGTCTTTTATTAATTTGGGTGGGTAAAAAAATAGATGATGTAAATATTTTTAAATTCGCTTTTTTTGTAATTATTCTTTTATCATTTGCTTGTTTTTTCTTTTCAAGAATAACATCAGTTTTTTTATTATTCATTGCAATTTTTTTAATGAGATTTTCAGGACAAGGAATGATGTCTCATACTGCATCAACTACTATCTCAAGATATTTTACTAAAACTAGAGGTCGAGCTTTAAGCATAAGTTGGTTTGGACTTTCATCAGCAGAATTTATTATGCCTGTTCTAATGGTTTATCTATTAACCTTTATTGATTGGCAAAATCTTTGGCTTATTTTTTCAATTTCAGTTTTAATTATTCTTCCTATTGCATCATTTTTATTAATCAAAAATTTAAATTTAGATTCAAGAGAAGCTAATGATGAAAATATTAAAGAAGTTGAAATTAAACAATGGAAGAGACGTGAAGTTATAAAGGATTATAGATTTTATATCATAAGTTCTAACATGTTAGCGATGCCATGGATTTTCACTGGCTTTGCTGTTTTTCAGTCTTTTGTTCAAACTTCAAAAGGATGGGGACCTTATGTTATTGCCCAATCATTTATGTCTTATTCAGTGCTATCAGTGCTCACTTTATTTTTATCAGGTTTTTTAATTGATAAATTCACAAGTAGAAAATTATTAATCTATATGAATATTCCACTTTTATTATCTGTAATAGTTCTGTTTTTCTTTGATACTCCAATTACAGCATTTATATTTTTAGGGTTAGTGGGAATATCTAATGGTTTTGCCAATATACTAGGATCATCTACTTGGGCAGAACTGTATGGAGTTAAATATCTTGGATCTATTAAAGCCTTAACAACAGCGTTAATGGTATTTGCAACTGCTTTTGGAACTGCTTTATTTGGATATTTAATAGATATAGGTTTTACCGTTGGAGATATTGCTGTTGTATCAGGCACATATATATTCATTTCTTTAATCCTTCTTTTCTTAGTAAGAAAAAAGCTTAATCCAGTAATAATTTAGAAAATCCTTGCATTTTTAAGGTTCGAGGTATAAATAATCGCCCATGGCAAGAGTCACAGTAGAAGATTGTATCGATAAAGTAGAGAGCCCTTATGAATTAGTACTTGTTGCTAAGGAAAGAGCTACTCAATTAAATTCTGGAATTGAGCCAACTTTAGATAGAGACAACGATAAAAATACAGTTATTTCATTAAGAGAAATTGCAGAAGAAAAAATCAAAGTATCAGATTTAACTGAAAGTGCAGTTTACAAGCTTAGAAAACATGTTGAGCAAGTAGATGATGGTTCAGAAGATGACGAAGAAATAGGTGATGATTTTGAAAATATGTACAAAGGTGAAATTTCAAAAAGTGGAACACCAATTTTGCCATCTAAGAGAGCAAGAAAAACTCCTGAAAAAATTCAAGTATCTCAAGAAGATTTAGCAGAATTATCAGAAACAGCTAAACCAGATGTTGACGTGTCAGCTGGTGAAGAAACGATGAATGAACAAGGTGAAGTTTCTTTAGATGAAGTATCAGAACAAGAAAATCAAGAAGCAGAAGCAATTACAGAAGATACAGAAGCTTCAAACTCATAACAAAATAATATAAAGTTAAACCATGAATAGGAAAGTGTCAGTTGCTCCTATGATGGATTGCACAGATCGTCATGAGCGTTACTTTTTAAGACTAATTTCAAAAAATACACTTTTATATACTGAGATGGTTGTTGATGAAGCAATCAATAGAGGAGATAAAAAAAGATTATTAGAATTTAATATCAACGAAAAACCTGTTGCCCTTCAATTAGGTGGATCTTCTCCAAAGCTTTTAGCTGAAGCTTCAAAAATTGGTGAAGATTTTGGTTATGATGAAATAAATTTAAATTTAGGTTGTCCTAGTCGAAAAGTTGAAAAAAGTAAGTTTGGAGCTTGCTTAATGAAAGAGCCAAATTTGGTTGCTGATTGTTTAAGTAAAATGCAAGCCTCAACTAATTTACCAGTAACAATAAAAACTAGAATTGGATATGACAATGTTGAGGATTATGAAAATTTTCATAATTTTATTACAACTTTAAAGTCAACTGGAGTTAAAACTTTTATTATTCATGCAAGAAAAGCAATGTTAGGAAAGTTTACTCCTAAACAAAATTTAAATATTCCTCCTTTAAAATATGATTATGTTTATAGATTGAAAGAGGACTTTCCTAATGAAGAAATAATTATAAATGGTGGCATAACATCTGTAGACCAAATCAAACCACATCTTCAAAAAACAGATGGTGTAATGATTGGTAGAGCAGCATACCATACACCTTATATGTTGGCAGATATTGAGAAAGAAATTTTTGGTAATGAAGAGGTTCCAAGTAGACAAGATGTTATTGAACAATTAATTCCATATGTGAAAGATGAAATCAAAAAAGGTACAAGATTAAATCAAATCATGAGACATACTATTGGCTTGTTTCACGGTCAAACAGGGGCAAGTTACTGGAAAAGATATTTAAGTGAAAATATGTGTGTTAGAGATGCTGATGTTAAGAAAATTGATCACATCATGGATAAGATTAAGTACAATAATATTGATACAAGTGTAGGGCAATCTGCTTAATTCAATTTTAGCAAACGAATATAGTTATTTTATCTTATTAATGGCATTAACTGCTGTGCCTGTTGGGTTTGTTGCGGGTTTATTTGGTATTGGTGGTGGTTTAATTACAGTTCCTTTTCTTTACTATATCTTTGGCCAACTTGGTATTGATCAGCAGTATATAATGCACTTAGCTGTTGGAACTTCATTTGCAATCATAATCCCTACATCAACTGTTTCAGTTTTAACACATCATAAATTTAAGGCAGTAGATTTTGATATTGTTAAAAGTTATGGGATATTTGTTGTATTTGGAGTGATTATTGGAACAATATTTGCAGCATCTCTTAAAACTAAATCATTAGTTCTGTTCTTTTCAATAGTGATATTATTCTTAGGAATTTATTTACTGTTATTAAAAGAAAAAGAAAAAAATATAATTATAAAAATTAAATTACATTTAAAGATAATTTTAGGTTTTATTGTTGGTTTTATTTCTGCTCCAATGGGTATTGGTGGAGCCGTAATGAATGTTCCAATTCTCAAATTCTTTGGTTATTCAATTAATAAAGCAATTGGTAGTGCAGCAGCAATTGGTTTTTTGATTG
>JAYOZQ010000066.1:0-4249 GCA_038154225.1 Candidatus Pelagibacter sp. | reverse complement strand
AGTCTATCAAAGCCTAGTTCAAATGGGTTAGTATTAATATCTGCATCTGCATGATACGAAAGCATTCCACCTTCTATTCTTCTAATAGAAGATGTATGACCAGGTTGTAAACCATGTTCTTTCCCAGCTTCCATAATTTTTTCATATAATTCATTTCCCTTAGTTCCATCTCTTAAATATATTTCATAACCAAGCTCACTGGACCAACCAGTTCTTGATACAATTAAAGGTATTCCATCTAAATTATATTCTCTTAACCAATAATATTTTAAATCTTTAATACCCTCTCCAAAAAGTTTAATCATTATTTCACCTGATGTAGGTCCTTGAAGTTGTAATGGGGAAACATCAGGTTCTTTAATTTGAACATTCAAGCCTGAATTAACAGCAACCCCTTGTGCCCATAATAAAATATCGCTATCTGCTAACGATAACCAAAAATGATTTTCGGCAAGTCTTAATAAAACTGGGTCATTTAAAATTCCACCTTCATTATTGGTAATTAAAACATACTTGCATTGACCAACAGCAAGTTTTGATAGATCTCTTGGAGTTAATAGTTGTGTAAATTTGAATGCATCTGGTCCAGTAATTTCAACTTGTCTTTCAACGGCTACATCGCAAAGAATAGATTTTTCAATTAAGTTCCAAAAATTTTGCTCAGGACTGCCAAAATCTCTTGGAATATACATGTGATTATATACAGAAAAGCCAGTTGCTCCCCATTTTACAGTAGAGTCAAAATAAGGTGATTTTCTAATCTGTGTGCCAAAACCAAAGTTTTTATTAGTCATTTTTGATGCTTAACAGTCCCCAACATTGTTTACAAATAAAAAATAGCCCAGTTAAGGGCTATTAAAAAAAATATGAGGGAAATTATTTTTGTTTAAAATTGTTCAGATTCAGTTGAACCTGCCATTGCTGTGGTTGAGCTTTTACCACTGCTAATAGTATTTGAAACTGCATCAAAATATGAGGTACCGACTTCTCTTTGATGTTTAACACTTGTGTAACCATCTTTTTCTCTAGAAAACTCTTGTTGTTGAATTCTAGAATAAGCAGCCATTCCTTCTTTTTTATATTTTTCTGCAAGTTCAAAAATTGCAATATTTTGAGTATGAAACCCAGCTAATGTAATAAATTGGAACTTATAGCCCATCTTTGCAATTTCTTGCTGAAAAGATGCTATTTCATCATCACTTAAATGTTTTTTCCAATTAAATGAAGGTGAACAATTGTAGGCTAATAATTTACCAGGAAATTTTTCATGAATTGCATCTGCAAATTTTTTAGCTTCTGCAAGATTTGGAGTTGCTGTTTCACACCAAATCAAATCAGCATAAGGTGCATAAGCAAGCCCTCTTGAAATAGCTTGATCAATTCCATCTTTTACATAAAAGAATCCTTCAGGAGATCTTTCACCAGTTAAAAATGGTTTATCATTTTCATCAAAATCATTTGTAATTAATTTTGCAGCATTAGCATCTGTTCTTGCTAAAATAATTAACGGAACTTCAGCAATGTCAGCGGCAAGTCTTGCTGATTTTAAGTTTTTAACCATTGTTCCAGTAGGGACTAAAACTTTACCACCCATGTGACCACATTTTTTTTCACTAGCTAACTGATCTTCAAAGTGAACACCTGCTGCACCAGCTCTGATAAATTTTTTAGTTAATTCAAATACATTTAATGGACCACCAAATCCTGCTTCACCATCCGCTATAATTGGCAACATATAATCTACCGCATTCTCTTTTTTCATATCACCATCTTGAATTTCCATATGTTGGATTTGATCAGCTCTTACTAAAGAATTGTTCATTGTCTCAACTAATTTTGGGGCACTATCATATGGATATAAAGATTGATCAGGATACATTTCACCAGCTGTATTTGCATCAGCCGCTACTTGCCATCCACTTAGATAAATTGCTTTTAATCCAGCCTTAGCGTGCTGAACCGCTTGGTTACCTGATAATGAACCAAGTGTATTCACGTAAGGCTCAGTGTTTAATAAATTCCAAAGTTTTTTTGATTGATTTTTACATAAAGAATATTCAATTTTTATAGACCCTCTTAATCTTTCCACTTCTTCCTCTGAATAATCACGTTTAATTCCAGTAAATCTTTTTAGGTCGTATGAGATATTCTCTGCACTCATTATTGTTTATCCTTTAATGTTAGTTGTTTTAAGAAAAATGAAATAGTTGAAATGAATTAGCTATTATCGTCTAAAGACTTAATAAGATCATTCATACCACTAGAACCCCAATCACAATGATCATCTCTCATGTAGATACCTCTACTGTTATGCTGATCTAAATCCTCTTTTTTGATGATTTGAGCTTCATTTTCGTTATTTTTTAAGTTTTTATTCATATAAATTTTATAATTTACAAAATTTACAATATCTATAAAAATCGTTAAAAGCCTTGTAAATCAAAGAAAAAAATTGTAAATATAAATTTACAAAATTTACAAATAGCAAATATGAGTCAATTAGATTTAAAAATTGGACCAAAAATCAAGTCATTTAGAAGACAATTAGGACTTCAAGCAAACAAGCTTGCTGAGGATTTAGGTATATCTCCAAGCTATTTAAATTTGATCGAAAGTGGAAAAAGAAAAATTGATGGAGATTTACTATTATTAGTTTGTGAAAAATTAAATATCAATTTATCTGATCTAACATCAAAAACCGATATCAACTTACAAAATACAATATCTGAAATCCTTGATGACAGTTTGTTTGAGGATTTAGATATTTTAGGTCCAGAAGTTAAAGATTTAGTTAGTACAAATCCAAAAATTGGCAAGGCGATTGTAAGACTTGGAGATATTTTAAAAAAAAAAGATCATGAATTAATTAATAAAATTGAAAAGATATCTGGAAAAATTGTGGATAATAGAAAAAACTCTTTTCCTGGAGAAGTTATTTCTGATTTTTTACAAGTAAATAAAAATTACTTTCCTAAATTAGAAGAATTTGCAAACAAAGTTTTTGAAAAGATACAAAAAAATAATCGAACAAGATATATTGCTTTATGTGATTATTTAAAATCTGAATACTCTATTAAAGTTTTAGATGTAATACCTGAAGAGAGTAAACCTTTCTCAAAAATTTATAACAAAAATAAAAAAGAACTTTTGTTAAGTGACTATAGTTCTTTAGAGACAAAAAAATTACATGCAGCAGCGCAAATAGCACAAGAAGGAGCTAGTAAAGAAATTGATAAATATTTATCAACGTTTAGTTTTCCATCTGAAGAATCTAAAAAATTAACAAAAGTAGCTTTATTAAATTATTGTGGGGCAGCAATATTAATGCCTTACAAATTATTTCATTCAGAATGCAAGAAGCTTAAATACGATTTAGAACTATTACAAAATACTTTTGCAACATCCTTTGAACAAGTAGCACACAGAGTTACATGTTTACAAGATCCAAAACTTCCAGGAATTCCATTTCATTTTTTAAGAGTAGATATGGCAGGAAATATTTCAAAAAGATTTTCATTGTCAGGGATTGATATCCCAAGATACGGTGGGGCTTGTCCTAGATGGAATGTCTATTCTGCATTAACTAGACCAGGGGTTATTCAAGCTGCTGTCAGTAAAATGACTAATGGCGAAAAGTATGTTTGTATTGCAAGAACTGTTGAAAAAGGGATTGGACGATTTGGACAAGCAAAAAGTATATTATCTATTGGTCTTGGTTGTGAAGCTAAATATGCAAAAGACTTTGTATATACAGAAAATATAAATATTAATGATAAATCAACTGAAATTCCAATTGGTGTGTCATGTAGAACATGTGACAGACTAGATTGTTCACAAAGGGCTTTTCCACCCTTACATAAAAAGTTTGATGTAGATTTAAATACAAGAGGAGTATCAGTTTACGTTAGTGATAATAATTCATAGATCATGATAAAATATATTTTGCCAGCTATTCTAATTTTTTTAATAGTATTGTTTTGGGAAAAAATTACTGAATATGTTGAAAAAAGGTTCAATATTAAGCTAAATTACATCGCTGTTAGTTCAATTGTTGTTGCTATTGTAATTATCCTTTTGCTCCTTAATTACTAATTCCTATGAGCAGATTTGACTTTTCAAACTATAAATTAGATGAGGCCGATGGTGTTTTTACTTTTAAAAATGAAAATACAACACTAGGTTTTGTTAGATTTAATGACCAGGGTGAAGTGGAATACATTTTTGTTAACCCAATTTTTAGAAAAAAGGG
>JAYOZQ010000065.1:0-4270 GCA_038154225.1 Candidatus Pelagibacter sp. | reverse complement strand
TTTTCCATATAGGTATCCATTGGACCGCCCATACAAAACATTCCATCAAATTGATTTAAATTACTTGGAATTTTTTCACCCTCATCAAGCTCAATAGTTGTTAACTTAACTCCATCAGCCAACATCAAATCTTTAATGTATCCAGGATCTTCAATTTTAATGTGCTGTAAAACAATAATATTCACTAAAAGCTAGCTTAGCTTAGAGCACTTCTTGGAGCAATATTTTACTCTATCCCAATTTAGCTTCCATTTTTTTCTCCAAACAAAAGGCCTTTTACATACTGGACAAATTTTTGATGGCAAATGTTCTTTTTTCACTAAATAGTATTTTGTTTAATAAATTTATCTGCTTCAGATAAAATCATTTTTTTTCTTTCATCTTTCATTTTATCAAAGATACGAACCATCATTGATAATCTTGGATTTGTTAAAAAAAATTTTCTATTTCGATCAATGAACCTCCAATACAATCCATCCATCGTATTACACCAATCCCCTTTTTTAAAATCCATCATTTTCATAAAATAAGCAGATCCACAAATATAAGGTTTGGTTGCAAAAATTCCACCATCACTGAATAAACCCATCCCATATACATTTGGAACCATTACCCAATCAGATGAATCTACAAACATTTCCATAAACCATTTGTAGACAATTACAGGCTTAATCTCACAAAGGTTCATAATGTTAGATAAGATCATTAACCTTTCGATATGATGAGACCATCCATGATTAACTGCATTTTTAATTGCATGATCTAAAGGTGGTAATCCTGTAGTTCCTTCATACCAAGAATTTTTCATTTTTCTATTTTGTTTAAAAAAATTTCCAGCTTCCATTTTTTCTGAATATCCTTGATAAATACCCCTCATAAATTCTCGCCATCCAATTACCTGACGAATATATCCTTCAAGGGAGTTCATTCTTATTTTGTTTTTCTTATGAAAATCTAAAATTTTTTGAATAATAAATTCAGGGGTTATTAAGCCTAAATTAATATAAGGACTTAAAGCACTGTGAAATAAAATATTATCATTTTGATTTACGGCATCTTCGTAATCACCAAATAAATTAGATTTTTCTTTTATAAAAAAATTTAAAAGTTTAACAACATCATCATGCTCTGTTGCTAGCCAAAAATTATCAGTGCTTCCAGGGTGATCTTTAAATAATTTTTCAATAATTGGTTTTAGCTTTTTAGTATGACTAGTTTCATTAATTTTTGGAAATTTTGGTATTGAAATATCTTTAGGTAATTTATTTCTATTATCTTCATCAAAACTCCACTTACCTCCAATAGGATTTCCATCAGCACCCATTAATATTCCTGATTTTTTACGCACCTCTTTATAAAAAGTTGCCATAAAGGGTTTTTTAGATTTTCCCAAGTAATTTTTAAATTCATCTCTAGAATTTAAAAACATGGGTGTTTGAACCGTATTCCATTTAACTTTTTCTTTTTTTAGGAATTGTGAAATTTTCTTTTCAAAAAATTTATCTTCAATCTCAAAGCTTGTAATTTCAGTTATTTTTTTTTGACTAATTATTTTTTTTAATTTCTTTAAATAATCATCTTTAAAATCTTTATCTTCTATTTTTAAGTAATCTAATTTAAACCTATTCTTCTTGAGACTATCTGCATATGATCGCATAGAAGATAAGAATAGCAGTATTTTTTGCTTATGATGTTTTTCATAAGTGCATAATCCATTATCTTCAGCCATAAAAAACACATGATCCTTTTTGAAGCGGTCTATGTATTTTAATGGAAATAATTGATTACCAAGTATAAAAAATAATTTCATAGTTAAATATAACTAATTAAAAAATTTATGTCAGAAAAATATCTAATCTTTGGTGCGACAGGTTCTATTGGCTCAAGTTTAGCTGAACAATTAAAAAATTCTGGAAATGATATTCACCTAATTGCGAGAAATGAAAGTGAAGTAAGTTCTATTGCAGAAAAATTAGGTTGCTCATTTACAGTTGCTGATGTTTTGGAAGAAGGTTTTATTGAGAAAGTTAAAGCAGATATTTCTGAAATAAAAGGAATTGCATACTGCGTTGGTTCAATTGATTTGAAGCCATTAAGAATGGTTACCGAACAAGATTTTAATAAATGTATGAAATTAAATCTTTATTCAGCTGTAGAGGCTATTAAAGGATATCAAGAAAGTTTAAAAAAAAACAAGGGCTCTATTGTTTTATTTTCAACAGTTGCAGCTCAAAGAGGGTTTACAAACCATACAATTATTGCATCAGCTAAAGCCGCTGTTGAGGGGTTAACAGTTTCTCTCGCAGCAGAATTTGCCCCAAATATAAGAGTGAATTGTATCGCACCGAGCCTAACAAAATCAAAAATTGCTGAACCAATGCTTAAAAACACTACAATAGCAGAGGGTATTGCAAAAGCTCATCCACTAAAAAGATTGGGTGAAGGAAAGGATTCTGCGTCTCTTGCAAAGTTTTTAATTTCTGAAGACAGTTCCTGGATAACAGGTCAAATTATTGCAGTTGACGGTGGTAGATCAAAACTATCTTAGAGTGAGAAAATATTTTTTATTAATTTTTTTTCTTTTTTTTTCTTCAGTAAGTTATTCTGATGATTATTCTTTAACCAAAGTTACAAAATTAGATGAACCTTGGGGTTCCACATTTATTAACAATGATGAAATAATTGTAACTGAGAAAGATGGAAAAATAAAAATAGTTAATATTAATTCAAAAAATATTTTTGAAGTTAAACATAACTTAAATTTTTTAAATGTTGGACAAGGTGGATTATTAGATATTATTTACCAAGATAATTATCTTTGGGTTTCGTATTCTGAAGATAGAGGTAATGGAAAAACAAGTACTTCAATTGCTAAAGCAGTATTAAATAAAGATGAATTAAATTTTAAAAATATATTTCAAGCAAACCCACCAATAGACTCGGGCTATCATTTTGGCTCTAGGTTAGCGATTAAAGGTAAATATCTTTATGCATCCGCTGGTGAAAGAGGAATGGGAATGATTGCACAAGATCCTACAAAACACCCTGGTAGCATTATAAGAATTCATACTGATGGCAGTATTCCAAAAGATAATCCAAAGTTTGAAGGTAAATCAGATTGGTTACCAGAAATTTATCAAATAGGTGTTAGAAACCCACAGGGATTGGCACTATCTCCTTATGATGAAAAAATTTATTTAAGCAATCATGGAGCGAGAGGTGGTGACTGGTTTGGTGAAGCAAAAAAAGGTGAAAACTATGGTTGGAAGATATTAGGATGGGGTGGAAAAAACTATTCAGGTACTAAAATTGGGCCAAAATGGAAACCTGGCTTTACTAAAGCTATTCAATACTGGGTGCCCTCAATTGCTGCAAGCGCGATAACAATTTATAAAGGTAAAGAATTCAGTGAGTGGAATGGACATGCTTTAATTACCTCTCTAAGAGATCAATCATTAAGAAAATTAATATTTAATGACCTTTCAAATGTTAAAGAAGATATCATTTTTAAAAATAAAATTGGAAGAATAAGAGACATACAAGTGCATCCAGATAATGGAAAGATTTACTTTTTAGGAGAAGGAGCTTTATGGCTAATGGAAAAAAACTAACAGCTAAACTAGAGAAAGATTTTAGAATAAATAATGAAAAAATTAATATCTTTTCTACTAATCATTCTTTTTTTTAATATTGAGCTAATTGCAATGGAAAAACTACCCTATCATCATTTGCCAGATGGAACTTTTAGGAATCCTGAAGGATCTCCAGTTAGAGCAAATGATGTAAAATTTTCCTATAGAACATTTATTAAAGAAAAAAAGAAAATTGATATTACTGTTCCAAAATATCATGTCATCGATAAAAAAATTGTTAAAGAAAATTTAGAGAAATTAAAAAATGATGATTATATTGCTTGGATAGGGCATGCTACATTCCTAATTAAATTAGGTGAAACAACAATTATTACAGATCCAGTTTTTTCAAACAATGCAGGACCTTTGGTATTTGGTCCAAAAAGATATGTTGAGCCAGCTATTGAATTAAAAGAAATTCCAAAAACAGATGTATTTCTACTTACTCACAATCATTATGACCACCAAGACATGTCAACTATAAGAGGATTTCCTTATAAAGATGCAAAAGTTTTGGTGCCTCTAAAACTAGGAAAGTATTTTAAAAAATACAAAGATGTAAATGAAATGGATTGGTATGATGAAATACAAATTAATAGCGATTTAAAGATTACATTTTTGCCTGCAGTCCATTGGTC
>JAYOZQ010000064.1:0-4341 GCA_038154225.1 Candidatus Pelagibacter sp. | reverse complement strand
AAAAACAATATGACTTATCTTTCATCAAATCAACTTAAACAATATAAGGATGAAGAATATATTTCATCAATAAATATTTTTTATAAAGATTTAAATAAAAAAAGAACTTTCTAATTTAATGAAAAAATTAATATTTTTAAGTTTATTCTTATTTTCTAAAACATTTGCTTTTGAAAATATCAAAATTGATTTTGGAAACTTTTCTTTAAATAAGTATGAAATTACTATCCAAGAATTTAAAAATTATGCCAAAAAAAATAATTTAGTCACTGAAGCAGAGAAAACAGGTGGTGGATATGAATGGGGAGCAGGTTGGGAAAAAAGACCTGGTTGGACATATAAAACTCCATACGGAGAAAATCCTAATAGTGAATTAGAACCAGCAGTCCATATTAGTAGATATGAGGCTGAAAATTACTGTAAATCAATAAATGGTAGATTGCCTACTTTTGATGAATGGTCTTATGCTGCCTATCAACAAATTTTTGAATCTTCAGAATTTGAAAAAGGTAAAATTTATAAATACCCAAGTGGAGATGTAGCAAAAAATATGAATTCTCAAGAACTATTGAATTATAACAAACATATTGATGTTACCAAATTACCAGAAGGCATTAATGGTTTAGTTGCTATGGGGGGAAATGTTTGGGAATGGATAGACGATCAGAAAAATGACAGCTCTTTAACTGCTGGTGCATCATGGTGGTATGGAGGATCTAAAACATCTAAAGAGGGTGCACAATATAAACCATCTGACTTTTATGCAATTTATGTTGGTTTTAGATGTGCTTTTGATTAAAATTTAACTCTAAAAAAATCATTAAATGAAAAATAATTTAAACTTAGGAGTTATCGGAATTGATCATGGTCATATCTTTGACATGTTAGATGAAATGTTAAAAGAAGGATGTACTTGTGATTATTTTTGGACTGAGGGCTCACCATTAACATTGGATGAATTTAATAAAAAATATCCAAACATCAAAAGAGTAGAAAATAAAAGTGATATTTTAAATGATAATAAAATAGATATGATTTTAATTTCTTCTATTCCAAAAGATAGAGCTAGTCATTCAATTGAGTCATTAAATTCAGGTAAAGATGTAATGGTAGATAAACCAGGTTGCACAACTTTAGATCAATTAGAGGATTTAAAACGAACAGTAAAAAAAACAGGAAAAATTTGGTCGGTAAATTTTTCAGAACGATTTCATGTAGCAGCTGTAGCTAAAGCTGAAGAATTAGTTAAAGAGGGAAAAATTGGTAAAGTTAAACAAACCATTGGTACAGGTCCTCACAGACAAGGAAATTATGAAAGACCAGATTGGTTTTATGATCGTCAAAGTTATGGTGGGATAATTACAGATATTGGTTCTCATCAAATTCATCAATTTTTAGTATTTACAAATTCTAATGAAGCTAAAATCAATCATGCTCTTGTTGAAAACACAACAAAACAAGACAAACCTGGCTTTCAAGATTTTGGTGAAGTTAATTTAACAGGAAACGGAGGGCATGGTTATATTAGACTAGATTGGTTCACACCAGATGCTCTTCCAACTTGGGGAGATGGAAGACTATTAATATTAGGTGATAAAGGTTATATCGAAATCAGAAAATATACAGACCTAGCAAAATCACAATCTGGAAATCATTTATATTATGCAAATAATGAAGAAGTAAACCATATAGATTGTCGAGATGTTAAACTTCCATATTTTAGAAATTTAATTAATGATGTGTTAAATAGATCTGAAACAGCTTGTTCTCAAGAACTTACTTATTTAACAATGGAACTAGCAATCCATGCTCAAGAATTAGCAGAAAAAAAATGAGTAAATATCAAGTAGCAATTATTGGAACCAATATAGGTGCTAAACATTTTGAAGATTTTCAAAAAGTTTCAGATAAATTTAATGTGCATACAGTTTGTGGGCTAACAAAAGAGTCTATTGAAAATATACTTCCAGCTAATTCTGGTACTAACATTTCACTTAATTTTGAAGATGTATTAAAAATAAAAGAAATTGATATTGTAGATATTTGCCTTCCACCTCATTTACATTTTTCTGCATGTAAAAAATCACTCGAGGCAGGGAAACATGTTATTTGTGAAAAACCATTAGTATCAAGTTTAGAAGAAATTGATCAACTTAAAGAAATAAGCAATAAAACTGGTAAAACAATTTTTCCTGTTTTTCAGTATCGATATGGACCTGGGTTTTCAAAATTAAAAGCATTGATTAAATCAGGAATTGCTGGAAAACCTTTGGTTGCTTCTTTGGAAACTCACTGGAACAGAGGTAAAGAATATTATTCAAAACCTTGGAGAGGAACTTGGGAAGGCGAACAAGGAGGAGCAATTTTAAGTCATTCAATTCATATTCATGATCTTATCACCATGATCTTTGGACCTGTTTCAAGTATATATGCAAAACTATCAACTAGAGTTAATGATATTGAAGTAGAAGATTGTGCTGCCCTTTCAATAGAAATGAATAATGGTGCTTTAGTTACAAGTTCTATTACATTAGGAGCTGCAAACGATGTAAGTAGAATTAAAATCTGCTTTAGTAATTTAACTGCAGAGTCCGCTGGTTCACCTGATAAGCCTTATAATCCAGCTGATGATGAATGGAAATTTTTAGCAAGAGAGCCTGTAACCCAAAATCAAATTGATGAAGTTTTATCTAATGTTCAACAAACTAAATCTTGGTATGCAGGAATGTTTGAAGAAATAGCAAAAAATTTAGATGGCTTAAGTAGTGATGAGGTTACCTTGTCAGATGCACGTGGATCTTTAGAATTTGTTACTGCAGTTTATAACTCATCTTTTCAAAGTAAAAATATTAATCTACCAATTGATAAAGAAAACCCACTTTACAAATCTTGGGTTCCAAAAAATAAATAGAATTTTTAAACCTTTGGAACCTGACTGCCTATTTTATAGAGATCATATCCTTTAACCACTGCTTCACGCTCTGCAATTTCTAAATACCATCTAGCTAAATTTTTATAATTTTTTAAACCAATATCATGCCATTCATGCCTTGCAATCCAGGGCCATGTTGCAATGTCTGCAATGGTATATTTTTCTCCTGCTAAAAATTTAGAGTCTTTTAATCTGTTCTCTAACTCTTGATATATTCTCTTTGCTATTTTGAAATATCGTTCTTCACCAAATTCACTTTTACCAGGATTATAGTGATGAAATTGATGATGCTGGCCAATCATTGGACCAATTGTTCCCATTTGAGCCATCAACCACTGATTAATTTTTAATCTATCTTGTTGATCATAAAACTTTCCACTTTTTTCTCCTAAATAAATTAAAATTGCACCAGACTCGAAAATACTTTCATTGTTTTCATGATCAGTAATTACAGGAATTTTACTAAAAGGACTTATTTTTACAAAATCAGATTTAAATTGTTCATCTTTACTTATGTCTACTTTGGTTACTTTATATTCATAACCAATCTCTTCCAGCATAATAGAAATTTTTTTTCCATTTGGGGTATCAGCAGTAAAAAGTTCTATCACTTCTTAATACCAAGTCTTTCTTGGGCAGCTTTTGAAGTAGTTGTAAATTCAAATCTTAATTTTTCATCAGGTTTTGCATACTTAAAACAACCTCTTGCAGCTAAGGCTCCTTCGTGGAAACCTGACAAGATTAATTTTAATTTACCTGGATATGAACAGATATCTCCAATTGCAAATATACCATCAATATTTGTTTCAAAATTTTCTGTATTAACTTCAACTGTTTTTTTATTAATATTTAGTCCCCAATCTAATATGGGTCCAAGTTGCATAATTAAACCAAAGAAACCAAGAACATAATCAGTTTTTAATTCCTTTGTTTCTCCATCATCATGTTTAATTTTAACTATTTCAATATTTTTATCTCCTGAAACTGAGTCTATTTGGTATTTTGTATATAAATTTAATTTACCTTGTTCGCTAAGCTCTTTAACTTTTTGAACACTAGACTCTGCTCCACTAAAACCATCTCTTCTATGAATTAAATTTACTTTAGAAGTGTTTGATAATTCAATTGCCCAATCTAAAGCTGAATCTCCTCCACCAAATATTGATATTGTCTTATCTTTAAAAATTGTTTTATCTTTAATTGAATAAAATAAAGAACTTCCTTCAAATTTTTCACACTCTTTTACTGGAAACTTTCTAGGCTCGAATGATCCAACGCCACCAGCTATAACAATACTTGCTACATCAAACTCTTGGTTACCACTTGTTTTAACGTGCCATCTATTTTCAACTTTTTTAAGTTGCTCTACTCTTTCATTTAAATGAAATTTAACATTGAAAGGTTTAATT
>JAYOZQ010000063.1:0-4423 GCA_038154225.1 Candidatus Pelagibacter sp. | reverse complement strand
CGCTGTAATGGGTCCTGACATTTCACTTGCGGTTGCGAAACATTCAGTTGAAAGCGCTAGTAGCGGAACATTATTAAATGTTGGAACTAGAATTATTGACATAGCAAGTGGTGGCGTTTTATCGGATATTAATAGAACCACGGGACAAAATACTGTTGGTTTACTTGCGCAACTTGGAATTCTTAATCCTTTTAACAGAAAACAAGAAAGTGAAGCTGATTATCTTGGAATGATATTTGCTTCTTTGTCTGGTTACGATATCAGGGAAACAGTTAAAATTTGGGAAAGAATGAAAGAACTTAATAAAGGTAAAGAACCTCCTGAATTTATGAGTACCCACCCATCGTCTGATAATCGAATTAAAGATTTAAATGAAAAAATGAACGAAGTAATTTTAGACTATCCGCCAATTAAAATAACCTAATTCAAATAGTGGTGAGCCCTGATGGACTCGAACCATCGACCCATTCCTTAAAAGGGAATTGCTCTACCAACTGAGCTAAGGGCCCCCATATATTCAAATTGAATAGTTGTTATATACAGAATTATTCTATTTTTTCAAACGTCAAATTGAACAAAAAATTGTTTATCTTCTACAACTTATCTATGTATTTATCATGAAATTGATCAAATGTACCCTCAGATATATTCTTTCTAATTGCTGACATTAATTCTTGATAAAAATTAATATTATGAAGAGTTAAGAGCATAGAAGCTAAAATCTCATTAGTATTAAACAAGTGATTCAAATAATTTTTTGAATATTTATTAAGGTTTAAATTGTTACAATTAGGATCCAGGGGAGTATTATCAGTTTGATACTTATTATTTTTAATATTTAATCTTCCTTCCCATGTAAAAGCTAATCCAGTTCTTCCTGATCTAGTAGGTAAAACACAATCAAACATATCAATCCCTCTTTTAACAGCACCAATAATATCAGAAGGAGTACCTACCCCCATCAGATAATGGGGTTTTTCATCTGGAAGATGTTCTTTGATATCATCCAATACTCCAAACATTTCATTTTGAGACTCCCCTACTGCTAAACCACCCATCGCATAACCATCAAAACCAATTTTAATTAGTTCTGTTAATGATTTAATTCTAAGATCTTTAAATAAACCACCTTGAACAATTCCAAATAGTGCTTTGTGAGGATTATGACCAAAAGCCTTTTTTGATCTCTCGGCCCAGTACAAAGATAAATCCATTGATTTTTTGATTACATCGTAGTCATTTGATTTTCGTGGACACTCATCCATTATCATGACTATGTCTGAGTTTAACCCCAATTGAATTCTTATACTTTCCTCAGGACTTAAAAAAAATTTTTTACCATCAACGTGGGAATTAAAAATAGCTCCTTTTTCTCTATCTATTTTATTAAGTTTAGATAATGACATTACTTGAAATCCACCTGAATCTGTAAGAATTGGTAAATCACAATTCATAAAATTATGAAGACCACCTGCTAATTGGACTCTTTCAACACCAGGTCTAATCATTAAATGATAAGTGTTGGATAATATTATTTCAGATCCAGTTTTTTTAATATCATCAATGGTACAAGCTTTTACTGTAGCTTGTGTACCAACTGGCATAAAAGCAGGTGTATTAATATTACCTCTATGGGTCTCGATTATACCACACCTTGCAAATTTATCTTTTTGTAAAACTTTAAAGGCAAAATCTTTTAATGCCATTTAAAGAAACTATTGAGATTTAAAACTGATAATTTTGTCTGGGTCTGAAACTGAACCGTTGTTATTTTCATCACCTCTTTTAATCATATCAACAAATTCCATTCCTTCTAAAACTTTACCAAAGACAGTGTACTGTCTATCAAGAAATGGTGCCGGCTTAAAACATATAAAAAATTGACTATTAGCACTATCAGGATCTGATGATCTAGCCATTGATAAAGTACCTCTATCGTGTGGTACACTACTAAATTCTTGTTTTAAATCTGGTAAATCTGATCCACCCATTCCAGCTCTTCGTAAATCAAAATCTCCTGATTCAGAATTACCAAATTTTACATCACCAGTTTGCGCCATAAATCCATCAATAACACGATGAAACACTACATTGTCGTACTTACCACTGTCTGCTAGTTCTTTAATTCTTTTTACATGATTTGGAGCTACATCTTCAAATAACTCAATTTTTACATCTCCATCTTTTAATTTTAAAATCATTATGTTCTCCTGTGCTATTAATTGATTAGTAAATAAAAAAAATAAAATAAATATACTTGTTAAAATTCTACTCATATTTATCTTTTAAAGATTTAATTGTACTTTTGGTAGTAAATTTTCTTATATCCCCATTTAATTTAACTATTTCTTTAACAAATCTTGAGGATATAATTTGATTTTCAACATCAGACATTAAAAAAATTGTTTCAATGTTATTGTTAAGCTTTCTATTCATACCAGCTAACTGAAATTCATACTCAAAATCAGAAACTGCTCTTAAACCTCTTAAAATTATATTAGATTTATATTTTTTACATAAATCAGTTGTAAGAGAGCTAAATGAAACAACAGATATCTTTTTTTTAATTAATTTTAAATCTTTAAATAACGCTTTATTAACAATGCTGATCCGTTCTTCAGAACTAAATAGGTAATTTTTATTACTCACATCAGATACACCAACAACAATTTTATCAAATAACTTTAGAGCTTTTTTAATAACATCAATATGGCCATAAGTTATAGGATCGAATGTACCAGGATAAATTGCTACCTTATTCATTAGATTAGATTATCATCGATTTTAATTGCAGATACTACTTTTTCTTCACCTGACAATTTTATAATTCTTACACCTTGAGTGTTTCTACCAGCTGTTCTTATTTCTTTAACAGCTACTCTTATTACTCTACCTTTATTTGTAGAAATAAGTATTTCATCTCCCTCAAAAACTGGGAAAGAAGACGTTATATTTCCATTTCTTGGTGAATTAACTATTCCAATTATACCCTTACCTCCTCTATTGGTAACCCTGTAATCATTGTGCGAAGTTTTCTTACCAAATCCATTTTCACTTATTGATAAGACAAATTTTTCTTTGGCTATAATCTCAGATTTATCATCTTTAGATTTTTTACCATTTTTTTTCGTTTTATCGCTGTCTATTACAGATAGAGAAACAATTTGGTCATTTGGAGCCAACTCTATTCCTTTAATTCCTTTTGATGATCTTCCTTTAAATACTCTTAATTTTTTTGCTTCAAATCTTATACATTTACCAAACTTAGTACTTAAAATTACATCCTGATCGTCTTGACAAATTTTAACTCCTACAATTTTATCATTATTATCTAACTTCATTGCAATTTTACCAGATGCATTAATTGATGAAAAATCTTCTAAACTATTTTTTCTAACTTTACCTTGAGCAGTAGCAAAAATTATTTGGTAATTATTAGAGCCTGCCTCATCTTCAGGCATTGGCATTATAGAACTAATTGATTGATGGTTTTTTAAAGGTAAAATATTAAATAGTGATTTACCTTTAGATGTAGTTGAGCCTTCTGGTATCTTCCAAGCCTTCACCTTATAAACCAGTCCTTCAGTAGAAAAGAAAAGAACAGATGTGTGTGTGTTAACAGAAAGCGTTTGAATGACTGAATCTTGATCTCTGGTTGTGATGCCAGATTTACCCTTACCACCTCTTTTTTGCTGTTTAACACCGTCTAAAGAGCCTCTTTTGATATATCCTTGCAAAGTGACAGTTATAATTACTGATTGTTTTTGAATTGTTTCTTCGATGTCATAATTTAACACGGCATCAATAATTTTAGTTCTTCTTGGAACAGCAAATTTTTCTTTTATATTTTTAAGTTCTTCACTAATTACTTTTAAAAGTTCTTTTTTAGATGAAATAATTTTTTTGTATTTTGTGATTAATTCAGCTAATTTTTTGATTTCAACTTCAATCTCATTGATACCAAGAGCTGTTAATTTTTGTAATCTTAACTCTAAAATAGCTACAACTTGATCTTCAGATAAAGAGTAAATATTTTTACTTTTTTTACCTTCTACTAAAGAAATAAGTTTTTGAGTTTTGTTTATTTTCCACTTAGTTTTTAATATAGATTGTTTAGCGTCATCTGGTGTTTTGGATGAACGTATAATTTTTATAATCTTATCTAAATTTTCAACTGATACAGACAATCCTAATAAAATATGTGCTCTTTCTTCAGCTTTTTGAAGATCAAATTTAGTCTTTTTTATAACAACGTCTTCTCTAAAAGATAAAAAGTTTGTTAAAAAATCTTTTAAATTACAAGTTTTTGGTTTCCCATCAACAATCGCTAAAGTATTAAAACCAAATGAACTTTCAATTTGAGTATTTTTATAAAGTTGTCTTTTAATTGTTTCTGGCTCAACACCATTTCTTAAATCAATAG
>JAYOZQ010000062.1:0-4468 GCA_038154225.1 Candidatus Pelagibacter sp. | reverse complement strand
GCACCATCAAAAGATATTTTTGATTTTATGAAAGTTTCAACTGGTGAAAAAGAAATGTCAACAACGATGGCAATGGTTAGAATGTTTACTAACCTACTTAGAGACAAAAATATTTCACCAAGATTGGTTCCTATAATTCCTGATGAAGCAAGAACATTTGGAATGGAAGGTTTTTTTCAAAAAATAGGTATTTATGCTCATGAAGGTCAAAAATATGAGCCAGAAGATGCTGCACAATTAAGTTCTTACCGAGAGGATAAGAGTGGTCAGGTGTTAGAAGAAGGAATTAATGAAGCTGGTGCAATGTCTTCTTGGATTGCAGCTGCTACAGCATATACAAATCACGACATAGAAATGATTCCTATTTATATTTTTTATTCTATGTTTGGTTTTCAAAGGATTGGTGATTTGGCGTGGGCTGCTGGGGATAGCCAGGCAAGAGGATTTTTAATTGGAGCTACTGCAGGAAGAACTACTTTAGCTGGAGAAGGACTTCAGCACCAAGATGGACACAGCCATTTAATAGCTTCTACAATACCAAATTGCGTAACTTATGATCCAACTTTTCATTATGAGCTTGCTGTAATTTTTAGAGAAGGTTTGAGAAGAATGCATGAAAAAAAAGAAAACGTTTTTTATTATATTACTACAATGAATGAAAATTATTCTCATCCAGAAATGCCAAAAGATAAAAATTGTGAGGAAGGTATTTTGAAAGGAATGTATAAGATTAAAGAATTTAATAAGTTTAAGAAAACAAAAATTCAGCTTTTAGGATCAGGTACAATTCTTAGAGAAATGATGGCTGCAGCAGAAGTTCTTCAAAATGAATATGAAATTGATAGTGAAATTTGGAGTGTAACAAGTTTCAATGAATTAAGAAAAGATGGAATGGAAGTTGAAAGATATAATCTTTTAAACCCTGATAAAGAACAAAAAACTTCATTTGTTGAAAAATGTTTGGGAAAAACTGAAGGCCCAATCATGGCTGCATCAGATTATATGAGAATGAATTCAGATCAAATAAGACCTTATACAAATAAAAGCTTTTATTCTTTAGGAACAGATGGATTTGGTAGAAGTGATACTCGAAAAAATCTAAGAAAATTTTTTGAGGTAGATAAAGAGCATTTAGTTGCTTACAGCTTAAGTATTTTGGCCAAAGAACAATTAATAGCTTCAAAATATGCAAATGAAGCAATAAAAAAATATAAAATTGATGGTGAAAAACCAATGCCTACTAAATTGTAATGTCAGAAACTGAAATTAAAGTACCAAATATTGGAGATTTTAAGGATGTTGAGGTAATAGAAGTTCTAGTTTCTGAAGGTCAAATTCTTCAAAAAAACGATCCTATAATTACAATTGAAAGTGATAAATCAAGCGTAGAAATTCCATCTAACTTTGAGGGTAAAATTAAATCTTTAAAAATAAAAGTTGGAGATAAAATTTCTGAAGGTGATTTGATATTAATTTTAGAGGAAACATCTACAACAAAAGAAAACACTGAAGAAAAGCCAAATATTGAAAAAGAGTTTAAAAAAATTAAAGTAATAAAACCCGAGACAGAACAAACTTCAATTAATCAAGTTAAAAATTTATCCAATGAAATATCATCTGCAAGCCCAAAAGCTCGAAAATTTGCAAGAGAACTTGGAGTAGATATTACTCAAGTTGTAGGAAGTGAAAAAGATGGAAGAGTTGTTGAGGAAGATATTAAAAAATTTGTTTCATCCACAACAAAAAATATTAATGAAATTAAAGAAGATAAAATAAAAAAAATTAAAAATGAATTTGAACATTCTGATTTTGGAGAAATTGAAATTAAAGATATTCCAAGAGTAAAAAAACTATCTTCGGTTTATTTAACCAATTCTTGGACAACTATACCACATGTTACAAACCATGATGAGGCAGATATAACAGAAATGGAAAACTTTAGAAGTTCTCTGACAGACATGTACACTGGAGAAAAAATCAAAATTACTCCTTTGGCATTTATAATTAAAGCTTTAGTAGCGTCTTTAAAAAAATTCCCGAGTTTTAATTCTTCCATAGATGAAATTGAAACTGGAAAAATGACATTTAAAAAATATTTTCATATTGGAATTGCAGTTGATACACCTAATGGATTAATGGTTCCTAAAATTAGAAATGCTGACAACAAAAAAATTTCACTGCTTAGTAAAGAATTGAAAGAAGTAAGTGAACTTTGTAGAAATCTAAAAATTGATAAAAAAGAATTATTTGGTGGGTCTATGACTATTACTAGTTTAGGAGGAATAGGAGGATCATTTTTTACTCCAATTATAAATTTTCCAGAAGTTGCAATCTTAGGAGTAGGTAAATCGCAAAAAAAACAAATATTTATTAATGGAAAGTTTCAAACAAGAACAATGTTACCTATATCTTTGTCCTATGATCACAGAATTATTGATGGAGCTGAAGCTGCAAGATTTAATAATGATTTAAAAGAAAATCTTGGCAAAAATTTTGCCTATAAGTTGGCTGTTTAATTTAAGTTATGTCAAAAACTATCTCTTTATTAAGTGCATTACTGTGTACTTTTATTTGGGGTACAACTTTTATTGCTCAAGACACTGGTATGGATAATATTGGTCCATTTACATTCAATGCTGTAAGGTTTTTTATAGGTTTTTTGGCCATCACTCCATTAGTTTTATTGTTTGAAATAAAAAAATTCAAATCTGAGTTTAAAAGTGACACTAAAACTTTCGTTAATCTCTCATTTTTAATTGGTTTATCTTTATTTTTAGGTTCAGCTTTGCAACAAGTTGCTCTTCTTTATACAGATGTAGCTAATGCTGCGTTTTTTACAATTTTTTATGTTCCTTTAGTACCAATTATAATTTTTTTATTTAAACGAACATCAATTCATTGGAGTGTTTGGCCATCTGTAGTTTTATGTTTAATTGGAGGGTATTTATTAACAAATTTTTATGACGCAACAGTTAGACTTGGGGATAGTTTAGTAATACTAGGTGCTTTATTTTGGAGCACTCATATAATTTTTACAGGAATAATTGTAAATAAGTATAATCTTCCACTCACCCTAGGAGCAGCTCAAACTTTCATTGTTGCATTATTTTCTTTTGTAATAGCATTTATTTATGAGGAGTTTGTTTACTTGGAAATTATGAAAGAAATAAATTCTATTTTGTATGCTGGAATTTTATCTGGAGGTTTTGCATTTGTGTTACAAATTTATGCTCAAAAAAATATAACCCCTGCCCCTGCTGCAATAATTTTTTCATTAGAGGGAGTATTCGCAACTATTGCTGCCTGGTTCATTTTAAATCAGATCTTAGATATTAATAATTTACTTGGATGTTTATTTATTCTATGTGGTGTCTTGTTGTCTCAATTGCTACCATTGGTTCAAAAAAAATATTCTTAATAAATTATAGCAAATAAAATCAACGCTATTAATATTCTATAAATAACAAACGCATTCATTGAAAATTTATTTATATAAATTAAAAAAAATTTTACAGTCACAAAAGAAAAAATAAATGATGCTACAATTGCAATAACTACTAAATAATTAAACTCAACTGATTGAGAAAACACATCTTTTAATCCTAAAAAACTAGCACCTCCTAAAGCTGGAATAGAAAGTAAAAATGATATTTTACTGGAGTCTAATCTATTAAATCTCAATATTCTTGCAGCTGTAATAGTTATGCCTGCCCTACTTACTCCTGGCACCAAAGAAAGAATTTGAAATAAACTTATAAATAAAATTGATTGAAGATTTAAATTTGAGGAAATTTTCTTATCAAATCGATTTCTATCTGCAATGAATAGTACAATTCCAAAAATTAGAGTTGTCCAAGCTATAATTTTAATGTTTCTAAGTTCATAAATGATACCAGTTGAATATAAGATATATCCAACAATTATTAATGGAATTGACCCAAGAACAATTAGGCTTAAAAGTCTTTTATTATTTTTGACATCTAATAAGTCCACTCTAAAAAAATAGATAATTGCAAACAAGGAACCAAGGTGAAGACTTATATCTATTAATAATGAGCTAGATTTAAATTCATATAAGCTTGAAACTAATATTAGGTGAGCTGAAGAGCTTATGGGTAAAAATTCTGATATGCCTTGAATGGCTGATAGTATTAAAACTTCTATAATGTTCTGAAACATTTTATCTAACTAGCTTAAAAAATATTCATTTAAAACAATTCGATTTAAGCATATTAGCTATGCAATTATTAAAAATGCCATAAATTCCAAACTAATATGGCCTAATAAGGTCATAATAACTGACCTATTTTAAGCTTTATTTAATAAAAACAATATATAATTTGCCTTAAATTATAAAAATTATGACTGATAAAATGCTTAAATTTGTAAAAATAGGTCAACAAACTCCACCTAAAAGGGAGATTGATGTCAGAAAAAAAGACTTTAATGAGATTTATGACGAATTTAT
>JAYOZQ010000061.1:0-4540 GCA_038154225.1 Candidatus Pelagibacter sp. | reverse complement strand
CTTTTTTTGCTTGTCCCCATATAGATCTTCCAATTAAAGCACCAGCACCTTTGCCTACTAAATTTCGTATATCTTCAGTTGATTTAGTGGGATAACCAAATTTCTTCATTACATGATTATGAGCTAACATTAAATCAGGAGCGGTATCTACTAGCGTACCATCTAAATCAAATAAAATTGTGAATTTTTGCTTCATTTCAAAAGTTTTTTAAAGAAATATTATGTGAATTAATTAAGCTCTATACTTAATGTAAAGCAATTTAAAATGAAAGAATTAAATACACAAAAAATCCAAAACAAACTCCGTAATAAGTTTTTAGCTAGTGGTGTTAAAATGCTTGGCCCTGAAACAATTTTTTTTTCTAACGATACTAAAATTGGAAAAAATGTAACGATTGAACCTTATGTTGTTATTGGAAAAAATGTAAAAATTGGTAGCAATGTTGTTATAAAATCATTTTCACATTTAGAATCTTGTAAAATAGAAAATAAAGTTGAAGTCGGTCCTTATGCTCGAATAAGACCTGATACTATTTTAAAAGAAGGCTCAAAAATTGGAAACTTTGTAGAAATTAAAAAAAGTACAGTTGGAAAAAAATCGAAAGTAAATCATTTATCTTATATTGGAGATAGCGAGATTGGAAAATCTGTTAATATAGGAGCTGGAACTATTACTTGTAATTATGATGGTGTTAAAAAAAGTAAGACAAAAATCAAAGATAAAGTTTTTGTTGGATCAAATTCATCTCTAGTTGCTCCACTAACAATAGAAGAAGAAAGTATTATTGGCGCTGGGTCAGTAATCACTAAAAGTGTAAAAAAGAAATCTTTAGCATTAACAAGATCAATACAAACTGAAATAAAGAATTATAAAAGAAAATAAATTATGTGTGGAATAATAGGGATCTCTAGCAACAAGTCAGTATCAAGCAGTATTATTAATTCCCTTAAGAAATTAGAGTATAGAGGTTACGACTCTGCTGGAATTGCAACTTTGTCAGATGGTTTTATTAATGAAGTTAAATCTGAAGGAAGAGTAGAAAATTTAGAAAATAATTTTGATTTAAAAAATCTTTCAGGAAATATTGGTATTGGCCATGTAAGATGGGCAACCCATGGAGTGCCAAATAGTGTTAATGCTCACCCACATTCATCAGAAAATGTATCGGTAGTTCATAATGGAATTATTGAAAATTCAACATTATTAAAAAAATATTTATTAAACAAAGGACATAAATTTAAATCTCAAACAGACACAGAGGTTATTGTTCATCTAATTACAGAAAATCTTAAAACAACTGAATTACAAGAAGCTATTACAAAAACGTTAAAACAGCTTCATGGAAGTTTTGCCTTAGGAATAATTTTTAAAGATATGCCAGATTTAATAATAGGGGCAAGGCGTGGTTCTCCTTTGGCAGTAGGGTATGGTCCTAATGAAAATTATCTTGGATCAGACTCTTATGCTCTTAAATCAATGACTAATAAGATTACTTATTTAGAAGATGGTGAATTTTGTTTTATCAAAAAAGATGAGGTTAATTTTTTTAATGAAGAAGGAATAAAAATTAATAAAAAAGTTTTAGAGCTTTCTACCGAACAGCAAAATTATGATAAAGGTGATTTCAAGCATTTTATGGCTAAAGAAATTGAAGAACAGCCTCAAACTTTAAAAACAGGTATCAAAGAATATGTAGATAGCATGAATAATGATATCAATATTTATAATTTTCCGTGGAAAATAGATGAAATCAAATCAATAATGTTGATTGGTTGTGGAACTGCTTACCACTCTTGTTTAATGGCTAAGTATTGGTTTGAAGAATTAACTGGCTTGGATGTTAATATTGATATTGCATCAGAGTTTAGATATCGAAAAAATAGATTTAAAAAAGATACTTTGTATATCTTTGTATCTCAATCAGGTGAAACAGCTGATACTTATGCTGCGTTAGATCTATGTAACAAAAATAAAATGAAAACATGTGCTGTTGTTAATGTAATTGAAAGCTCAATTGCAAGAGACTCGAATTTTGTATTGCCAATTCATTGTGGTCCTGAAATTGGAGTTGCATCAACTAAGGCATTTTTAGGCCAAATACTTGTATTATATATTTTGTCATTAAAATTATCATCATTAAGAAAAGAAATTAAAAATAAAGATTATCAAGAAAAGATTAAAGATCTAAAAAATTTACCAAAATTAATTGAAGAAACTTTGTTATTAGATAATGATATCCAGGCTATTGCTTCAACATTTAATGAAGCTAAAGGATCAATGTTTTTGGGAAGGGGTTTTTCTTATCCAATTGCATTAGAAGGTGCGTTAAAACTTAAAGAACTTTCTTATGTTCACGCTGAAGGTTATCCTGCAGGTGAAATGAAACATGGACCCTTAGCATTAATAGAAGAGGGTATGCCTGTGGTAGTTTTGGCTCCAAGAGACAACTATTATAAAAAAACTATTTCAAATATGCAGGAAGTAGTAGCTAGAGGAGCTAAGGTTTTATTAATTACTAATAAAAGTAAAGATGAAATTGTATCTGAAAACATTTGGGAAAAAATTGAAGTAGAAACTAGTAATGATGATTTACTTCCATTTCTTTTAACTATCCCGCTTCAAAAACTTGCTTATTATTCAGCTCTTAAAAAAGGTTATGATATAGATAAGCCAAGAAATTTAGCTAAATCAGTAACAGTTGAATAAAGTCTAAACTCTGTTAAAACAATCCCCGGTTGAATATGAAAAATTGGAAAAAAAATAGCTGGAGAAAATATCCTGTAAAACACATTCCTGAGTATCCTAATAAAAAGGAATTGGACACGGTGTTGGATAAGATTGGAACATTCCCCCCTTTAGTATTTGCTGGTGAGACAAGACATTTAAAAGATCAGCTTGCTGATGTGGTAGATGGTAAAGCATTTTTGCTTCAAGGAGGAGATTGTGCTGAAAGTTTTGCAGAATTTAATCCAGATAATATCAGAGACACATTTAAATTAATGTTACAAATGTCATTAGTTTTAACTTACTCTGCATCTTTACCTGTTGTAAAAGTTGGAAGAATAGCAGGTCAATTTTCAAAACCTAGAAGTTCGCCAGTAGAATCGAAAGATGGAGTGGAGCTTCCAAGTTATCTAGGTGATAATATTAATGGAATGGAATTTAATGAAAAATCAAGAATTCCTGATCCAAAAAGATTATTTAAAGCTTATTCTCAATCTGCTGCAACATTAAACCTTATCAGAGCTTTTTGTCATGGTGGTTTTGCAGATCTTAAAAATGTTCATAATTGGAACTTAGGATTTATTAAAAATAGTCCAGCCCTTAAAAGATTTAAAGATTTAGAAGATAAAATAGCTGATGCACTAGCATTTATGGATGCATGTGGAATTAATTCAGATTTCAATAGAAGATTAAAAACTGTTAATTTCTGGACTTCACACGAAGCATTATTATTACCTTTTGAAGAAACGATGACAAGAACGGATTCTACTACAGGAGAAAATCATGATACTTCAGCTCACTTTGTTTGGATTGGAGATAGAACTAGACAACTAGATGGTGGACATGTTGAATTTTGTAGAGGAATTAAAAATCCAATAGGAATTAAATGTGGACCAACTTTAAAACCAGAAGATTTAATAAATCTTTGTAATAAAATTAACCCAACTAATGAAAAAGGTAAGATAACTTTGATTTCAAGATTTGGTGCTGACAATGTTTCAAAACATTTACCAAAATTAATTAGAGCAATTAAAAAAGAAGGTTTAAATGTAATTTGGTCATGTGATCCTTGTCATGGCAATACCATAAAAGCTGCTACCGGATTTAAGACAAGACCATTTAATAGTGTTTTAAAAGAAGTTAAAAATGTATTTGCTTGCCATCAAAGTGAAGGAAGTTATGCAGGTGGATTACACATTGAAATGACTGGTCAAAATGTAACTGAATGTATCGGGGGAGCTCAAAAAATTTCAGAGAGAGATTTATCGTCTAGATATCATACTCATTGTGATCCAAGACTTAATGCAAATCAGGCTTTAGAATTAGCTTTTTTAATTTCAGATGAGATTAAAAAGAATAGCTCATATTCTAAAAATGCAGACAGAGCGGCATCTTAAAACATTGTAAAAGATACCAACTAACAATATTTTATAATTATGAATGCTTCAGAAAAAGTAAATTTTATATCTAATTGGATTAAAGATTACGCAAACAATATGCCAAGTAAGGCACAATCATTAGTAATTGGAATTTCTGGAGGAATAGACTCTTCTGTTTCAAGCACTTTAAGTGCAATGACTGGTTTAAAAACAATTGTATTATCGATGCCTATTAAACAAAAATCACAACAACATGATTTAAGTTTAAAACATCAAGAGTGGCTAGTTAATAAATTTAAAAATGTTGAAGCTCATACAATAAATTTAGATGAATTGTTCTCAGCTTTTTCTTCTAGCTTATCTAATTTTGATAACGAACACGGTATGGCAAATTCTAGAGCAAGATTAAGAATGACTACTCTTTATCAAGTAGCTG